>JAYRVV010000166.1:0-6762 GCA_041918415.1 Bdellovibrionota bacterium
AACGTCGGCCAAAATCGATTTTTTTTCTCTACCTTTGGTTTGATCTTCTCCCTTACCCAACCTTAAATATTGCCCCAAATTTATCTGTTCGCTGATCTTGGATAATGAACTTTCACTCACGATGGAAGACCTCATTTTAGACAAATCACCTTCATTGCTTTGTGGATGCCTTTGCATTAAATCTTGTGTGATCATTAAGCTTAAAACGGCATCTCCCAAAAATTCCAACCTTTCATTGCTGTTTAAAATGTGTGACTTGTGTTCATTGGTGTACGAAGAATGCGTGAAAGCAAGCATGAAATGTTCCATGTTTTTGACTTTTTTTGAAAGCAGTTTCTCAATGAATGTTTTGATATGTGCTTCTTCCATCATTCAACCTTAGAGCGCACATGCATTTGATCAAGACCGTTGACTTCAATGGTCTGTAATACAACATCAACTTTTTTCTCTTTTAAACGATCATTGCCCTCAAACACAACGGGAATGTAATGCTCACTGTAGCCTGTTAAAAAACCTTCTTTGCTTCGTTTTTTTTCAACCAAAATTTTGCAAGTCTTTCCTAAAAACGATTCATAAAATGCTTTACGCTTTTGATGACTCAAAGTTCTTAAGACATGCACCCTTCTTTTTTTCTCAACTTTTGGAACATCATCGATGAGGGTAAACGCTTTGGTTTCCTCCCTTGCACTGAATGGAAACACGTGCAAATAAGTCAAGGGAAGTTTTTCAATCAATTTTACGGTTTGATCGAATTCTTGAAGGGTTTCTTGTGGATAGCCCACGATCACATCGGTGCCAATGCTGACTTTTGGTTTTGTTAAACTTAACTCATTGATCCTTTGTTCATAGTGCATGACTTTGTATTTTCGATTCATGCGACGTAACACTTCATCACTGCCGCTTTGAAGTGGAATATGAAAATGAGGTAAAATCCTGTCCTCGCTTTTGACAAACCGTAAAAACTTTGAAGTTAACCCCGATGGCTCCAATGAAGAAATTCTGACAACAAATTGTGGATCCACCGACAAAATGTGTTTTAAGCCATCCGTTAAATCCATTCTTTTTGCAAGATCCCGTCCAAAACCCGCGATGTGTGTGCCTGTGATCACCATTTCAACATGACCTAGCTTCACAAACGAATGCACTGTTTTTTGAATTTCATTGATGTCAATCGACCTGCTTTTTTTTCTTACGTAAGGCAAAACACAAAAGGCGCAATAAGCATTGCAGCCGTCTTGAATTTTTAAAAATGCCCGTGATTTTTTGGTGTAGGCGAAAACCTGTGGCTCATCTTGTCTTTCAAGACCCACATGATCAACCCATTGCTGCTGATTTAAAATCGGTAAAACAAGACCGACCCCTTCAATTTTTTCAATGCTTTGAGGTTCTCTTTGTGCGTAACATCCAGTCACAATGATTTTGGCTTTCGGATATGTTCGATGCATCTTGCGAATCAATTGCCTGGCTTGACGATCGGCTTCTTTGGTGACCGAGCAGGTGTTAATCAATATGGTGTTTGGATTTTGATCCCATTGGTTGATGTTGGCTTGACCCAACACCTGTCTTTCCATGGATTCTGTATCCACTTGATTCACTTTACAACCAAAGGTGTAGGTCCATATGTTTTGCTTATCGATCATATATGAAGGACAACGTTTCTAATGAGTGAAACTTGTCTAGTCAAGGAGCAATCTGTATAAGGGTTTCATGAATAAAATCATTTTTTCAGCATTTTTGTTTATTTCATTGATTTCAACAACTTATGCCAAGGGTTTGTACATCAAACCAAGGGCTGGAGCCACTGTTCCCGTCAGGGGCGCTGACACCTCTTTTAGCATTGGTGGCACCGTGGGCTATCAAATCAACAGTTTGTTTGGCATTGAGTCTTCTTACACAAGATTACTTTCTTATAACAACAACAATGGACAAGAAGGTGACACGCTTCGCTTAGCCGGTACGCTCAGTGTACCTCTTGGCATCATTCGTCCTTTTGGTTCGTTGGGTGTGGGTGCGATCAGGACCGAGGCTTTTAACAATAATGATTGGAACACCATGGTCACCATGGGCGGTGGTCTGCAATTGGCTAAAATTTTATTCGTGTCTTTAAGCATAGGCGCAGATTACGCCATTGTTTCGGGTGGCGGTAGAGACTTCGTTGAACCCTACCTTAGCGCAGGCATTCAATTTTAATGCTCAAATGAGCATGGCTTTGGCTTTGCCAATGTCCATTCGATCTAAAAGAAAAAACGCTTTTTCCCTCGCCAAACTGGCAAAGCCAGCTTTGGCTCACCCTTTTGCGAATTGTAGTCACAAACCTAAAGGGAATGTAGAAAAATACAGTTCTTTGGCTGTTGAAGAATTGCACCGTATTCGAGGCCGCAGCGAACGAGCCACCACAGCGTACTTGAAGTACGAGAGGATGGCGAGTGAGCGAGAACGAAGAAGATGGTCAATTATGCAACAGCCCCACAAACCCAAAACAATCGCCGTCCTTGGCAGCTCATTCAACCCGCCCCACTGGGGCCATTCTGTTCTTAAGGGAAAAAACGCTTTTTCCCTCGCCAAACTGGCAAAGCCAGCTTTGGCTCACCCTTTTGCGAAATATTCACATAAACCCAAAACAATCGCCGTCCTTGGTGGCTCATTCAACCCGCCTCACTGGGGCCATCTTATGGGAGCTTTGTATGCAAAGGAAAAATTTGGGGTGGATGAGGTTTGGGTTGTGCCGAGTTTTTTACATCGCTTTAAAACTAAACTTATGCCTTTTGATCAAAGGCTTAAAAGATTAAAAAAATTGTTTGTGGGCCTTGGCCATGATTTTAAAATTCTTGCCATCGAAAAAGCCATTCACAATCAAGGCAAAACTTACCTATTGCTTAAACATTTCAAACACTCTCACCCCCATTACACTTTCAAATTGATCGTGGGCAGCGATTTAAAAAATCAACTTCAACACTGGCATGAAATCAAATCATTAAAAAAGCAGTTTGATGTTCTTTTTATTCCAAGGATGCAGCATGGCCCAAGATTTGGCATTGGAAACATTTCGAGCACACATTTAAGACGTCACTCATTTGGCAAATAATATTGTTCGCGATTATATTGCTGGCCCAAGAGTTCATGAATTCTATCCGGCGTCACTTCGTCAACTTTAACACCATACCAAAATTCAATTTCATTAAATCGAACACCTTTAACCGATTCTGTTCTTGGATGAACCAAAAGACGAACTCCCTCAAGACCATATGGCCATCTCTTTTTGCCCCAAATGCTGGTCTTTACACCATACCTGGCGGCCACCAATTGAATAAATATCGCGTAATGAAAAGGTATTTTTTGTCCCTTCAACATGCTTTCAAAAAAAGTAAACTTTCCTCTTTTCATTTCTAAGATCGGAAAGTACAAGGCCATCACAATGTGACAAATGGTTTTTACAAACTCACTTTGTTTATTTAAATTGTAGCTGTTAGTTCTAAACATGAACGGATCATACCCCCGCATCATCAAAAGCCAGTCCAGCGTTCGAACCATCTTTTTTAAATCATTATCACGCAAATATTCTTCATATTGTATTTTTCCTGTGAAGAATAATTGGTTTGAAAGCTTAACACCTGGAATGTGTTGATCTTGATCATCCAACCTTACGTAATAATCATTAAGTTCTCGATTGTAATTTTCCACAGGATCAACCGTTCGGGCCTTGGCCTCATGCATTTCACTTCTTCTTACAAACCAATCATACAATATTTTAATTCTAAGGCACTGGTCCGATTTTGTTTGCAAGCCACATTGCAATTGAAACATTTGTTTAATATGATCAATGTATTCTTTTGTTAAACGCTCAGGTTTTGAAACAATGATTTCAAAGGGCGTTGTGCTACGTGGATCTGCAAGATGTCTTAGAAGTTTTTTATAATCTTCTTCTGAAATATCAGCGCTTGGACGCTGTACTTCATTTTCCCAATAGGGTTTTGATAAAATAAGATTTTCTTTTCCATAACCATGGATCGCATCAAACAAGCGGCCAAGATATAAAAATGAAAACCATTGATGCTTTTTTGAAATCTGTTGAATGAAGGGATTTAATTTAGAAATGGTTTTTAGTTTTGTCACATCACCTAAACCAACAAAATTTTGGACCTCAGGACCCAAAGAGTAAACGCTTGAACTCAAATCTACACCTTGGTAAAACACGGTTCGATATGAATTGTTTATAATGGGAAGTAAACGATACACTCCATTTTGTTTAACCAAAAGATCTCTATAATAGTAAGCATAACCTTCTTGTGTGTTTGAATTTTCCATGTAAGCTTGGATCAACAAATTAATCTTTTGCTTATTTGGCCCGGTAGCCTCGATCACACGAAATGGAACATGATTTTTTAATATGTAGGTCTGATCCACCAATTGTTTTAAAACATCCATCAAAAATCGATCCATGCTTAATCCAAAATTTTTGGATGTTGAAAAATCCAGCACTTTGATCAAACCAGGATCATGTTGTTGATTTAATACATTGACGCCTGATGAGAAGATCTCTTGTCCAGAATGAAGATACGTCTGACCAAAAAAGCGAATGTCTTGAAGCAAGATGGCCTTTTGACAATTCACAGGCTTCGCTTCACTTTTAAAATGACTTTTTAAAAACGCCGTACAATGCGTAAATCGAACCCGAGCTTTTTGATACGCATCATAACCTGCAAAAACAAAGCTCGCCTGCATGCAGACCACGACCACGGTCCATATTATATTCAATTGTTCCCCCTAAACATGAAGGGGTTTACCATTGATAAATTTTAAATACAAGCACGCTTGGTGATTTATTTTTTTATTTGATCAAGTCCTAGCCAGTAAAAATATTTTTCAAGCGATCCAGCCCCCGCCCAAGACCAAATCGCCATTGTAAAAAACGGCTGCTTGTCCGGGCGTGATGGCTCTTTGCGCTTCTAAAAATTCAAAACCCACCTGTTGAGCATCGACATGAACCACCCTGGCTTTTTGAGGCTCAAAACGTGATCGAATTTTGACATCAACCTCAGCGCTCGGTTTTAAAGACTCATGCGTCCATTTAACTTCATGAACTGAAAATTGTTTTTGAAATAGCGCTTCATCGTTACAAACCAAAACATCACCATTGGCTTTAATACTTGAAACAAACATGGGCAGTTGTTTTGAAAACTTTAAACCCTTTCGCTGCCCTACGGTGAAGCGATGAATGCCATCATGATGATCTAAAACTTGACCCTGATGATTTAAGATGCGTCCTTTTTTGTACTGTGAAGGTGAAAGTTTTTTTTCTAGAAAAGTCACGTAATCGTTTGGGACAAAGCATATTTCATAACTGTCTTTTTTATTGTGTACGTTTAAGTCAGCTTCCTTAGCCAATTGTCGAACTTCTGTTTTGTTTAAATCGCCCAATGGAAAACAAAGCATTGAAAGTTCTTTTTGACTGAGGCCATATAAAAAGTAGCTTTGATCTTTGCTTCGATCTTTGGCCTTGTGTAGCTCAAAGACGCCCTGTTTTTTTTCGATGCGTGCGTAGTGACCTGTGGCCAACAAAGAAGCACCAAGCGTTTTGGCTTTATCCAATAAAAGTGAAAACTTAATGTCCTGATTGCATCGAACACAAGGATTGGGTGTTTCTCCAATTTGATAACTTTGTACAAAGGGTTCTATCACCTTTTTTTCAAAGTCAACTTGCATGTCAACGACATAATGTAAAATGCCAATTTGATCGGCCACACGCTTGGCATCTTTTAAATCATCTGGCGTACAGCAACCATGCTTGGCGTTTTCATCATAACCATATAAGCGCATGGACACACCAATCACGTCATGGCCCTCTTTTTTTAACAAATAAGCGGCCACAGAGCTGTCCACACCTCCACTCATGGCCACAAGAACCCTTTTGTTTGCGATTGGCATGGAGGCCTACGTACACTAAAAAACCCTGCATTTCAATTAGATCGTTGCGTCACATCAAAGTTATTAGAATGAAAGAATTTTCATTCATTCAAATGAATTATATGCAATGCAACATCATAAATCGTCTTGACGATGAATTTTTGCGATGGTACCAACCCGACCCAATAATGGCTTTGAGGCCATTTTTCTCCAGGGCCGATGTGAAATGGTTTGCATCGGCCCAAGTCATTCATGGGAATCAAAGAAAAAGACAGTTTTTGGGCTGTTGAAGAATTGTACCAGATTCGAGGCCGCAGGGAACGAGCCACCACAGCGTACTTAAAGTACGAGAGGATGGCGAGTGAGCGAGAACGAAGAAGTTGGTCAATTATTCTACAGCCCCATAGGACTTATTTTTTTGCCTTACCCAACTTGGTGTTGATGGGTATGCCGTTC
Source organism: Bdellovibrionota bacterium (assembly GCA_041918415.1). GTDB lineage: Bacteria > Bdellovibrionota_G > JALEGL01 > JALEGL01 > JALEGL01 > JAYRVV01. The sequence continues at coordinate 6,361 of JAYRVV010000166.1, forward strand.
TTACACAGGGGACAGTGCTGGGGCTCAAAGGTTTCCAAAGTGATGTTGATCAGAGCAAACGGAGCTTGGGTGATGTCAATGTCGCTGGCCTTCACGTCGCCACGATTGCAAATACACGAGAGCCCCACGATGTTGCATGATAATTTTTTAACTTGATCGACCACCTTTTTAACTGATCCACCAGTGTTTAAAATATCTTCAACGATCAAGACGTTTTTATTGCGTATAAGATCATCGTAACCTCGTTGAATGACGAAACCTTGATTGTCCAAGGTCTTCTCTGCATAAATGGCGAGAACGGTTTTGTTTTTCATTTGCGACAAATGAAAAGCCACCCATTGTGAAAGAATCACGCCACCAATGACAGGGGCAACCACTGCATCGACAGGTTCGTTTTGAAAG
>JAYRVV010000167.1:0-3490 GCA_041918415.1 Bdellovibrionota bacterium
CGTGGGACAGTTTAGAGCTTTTTATGGAAATTTTGGAATGTTGGTCAGGGCCTTGTGTTACATCGAAGCTTTTGGAAATGAGCATTTAAAAGAAATATCAAACACGGCTGTGCTCAATGCAAACTACATCAAGCAACAATTAAAAGATGTGTTTTTTATGCCTTATCAACAAGATACTTTACATGAGGTTGTCTTTACTGATCAAAAACAATTAAAGGCCAGTAAAGTCTCAACCATGGACATGGCCAAAAGAATCATGGATTTTGGATTTCATCCACCAACGGTTTATTTTCCTCTGGTGGTTCATGGCGCCATGATGATTGAGCCAACAGAAACCGAATCAAAAGCATCGTTGGATCAGTTCATTTCCTGCATGAAACATGTTGCGAATGAAGCCATTGAAAACCCCGAACACGTTAAATCGGCGCCACATCGAGTTGGCTTGAAGAGATTGGATGAGGTGAGGGCGGCAAAGAAACCGGTTTTAACCTGGAACAAACCGACTACATGAGTTTGCTTCTGTAAACAATGAACATCCAACGATCGATTTTAATCAATCCATCATTCTCAATCAAACCCTGAGGTGGGTTTAAAAACGGAGCTGCGCTTTTAACGGACATGATGGCTTCTTGATCAAGCAAATCATTTGAGGAACTTTCAATGATTTTACTTTCAAGGAGGTTTCCATTCTTGTCCAGCGTGATGCTTAGGGTGGTTATGTATTTGTCTTGATGAAGTTTTTCTATTTGAATTATTTTTTGAGGACTCCAATACATTTGCATTTGCTGTTTCATGCGTAAAAAAAATGAAGCGTATACGTACGATCGGGTGTTTAAAATGGTTTGCTCACCATATTCAAGTTCAGGTAAATAATTCGAAGGTGAGTAAGATAATGAGTACTGTCTTGTGTCTCTGTCGATAAAGGCGTTTGGTAATTGAAGCGAACTTTTGTTGCCCAAAGATCGTTGAGATGATGATTGCAAAGAAGATGCTTGCCCAGAGGATTTTTGCGAATGATCCATATTGCTTGTGTGTTTGGCTTGGGTTTGAGTTTTGGTTTTAACGTTGCGATCGCTTAAATATTTGGCATCATTGTTTTGCTCAATTTGTTCAATCGCAGATGGAGAAAGTTCAACCAAAGTACCTTTTTCATTTCGTTTCAATTCGATCTTTAGGGTTTTGCTTGGTTTTGATGAGAGCTTGGCTTTGCTTGGGTCATGCCCAAGGGCCAACAACACAAAAACAATGATGTGTATGAGCAAAGACAGAAGCAGCGCATTATAACGAACTGGCATTGGCTAACAATGTATCACAACAGGACCAGGCCCAGCAATGCGCCAAAACGAAGCAATCCTTTGATCAAATCATAGTATTTCGGTATTGTTTCAAGCCATGAAAAACATTCATCCATCACATTTCACCAAGCCGAATTCCGTTAGGTTGTTTACCGTGCTCGCATGCTTTTTTGTGGCCAACGCGCTTGTGGCTGAATTCATTGGTGTAAAAATATTTGCGCTTGAACCCACACTGGGTTTGGATCAATTGAACTGGTTTGGAATGGACGGGCCATTAAATTTTACGGCGGGTGTGCTTTTATGGCCCATTGTCTTTATCATGACCGATATCATCAATGAGTATTATGGATTTAAAGCTGTAAAAATTCTTTCTTGGTTGACGGCATCCTTGATCACCTATGCTTTCATAATGGTTTTCATGGCCATCAACTTAAGCCCCGCCTCATGGTGGGTCGGCATCAATCAAGCCAATGGCGTATTAAACATGCAAGATGCTTTTGTTTCCATCTTTGGTCAAAGCAATTGGATCATCGTGGGTTCATTGATTGCATTTTTACTGGGTCAACTGATCGATGCGCTGATCTTTCAAAAAATAAGACGCAAGTTTGGTGAAAAACACATTTGGTTGAGGGCAACGACTTCCACGCTGGTGTCTCAGCTGATTGACTCTTTTGTTGTGCTTTATGTTGCCTTTGTGCTTGGACCTCAAAAATGGGGCATGTCATTGTTTTTATCCGTGGGTACAGTCAATTACGCCTATAAAGTGTGCATGGCTTTGCTTTTGATTCCCATGTTGTATGTGGCAAGGTCCCTGATTGAGTCGTACCTTGGAAAAGAAGAAGCCCTGCGTTTAAAAAACATGTCTGCGGGTGTGCTTAAGGAAGGTTAATCGATGCTCAACCAACGTACGAATGATTCATCCAAACTGTATGGTCAAATGGATCGCATGGTTAAAATTGAAATTGAAAAACAACATTATTTGGTCCCTGAAGGTTTAGAATTGTTAAGGTGCTTTCAGTTTTTGAACTTTAACATAGCCTTTGAAAATTTTTGTTGGAATGCAAGTTGTGAAAATTGCAAAACGCATGTTGCACAAGCAAGTGGCGCGATGGAAGAACTTTTGTGTTGTCAGGAATTGGCCAAAGATGGTTTGGTGATTGAAAAGTTGCCAGGTGGGATAACAAAGCCAAGCCCATGACCATACAAGATATTTCACAGAAACTGTTAAAGTTCAGTCAATTGCTTGCACTGGAAAATGAAAATCGTTTTAAGATATCGGCATATCAAAAGGCTAGCCAAACCGTGCTCGATGATCAAAAACTTGTTCTAAATGCAAAGAACGTCAATGATTTGCAAGTCATCAAAGGTGTGGGTAAGGGCATTTCGCATGATGTGTGGGAAATGCTAAGCACCCATCGCTTTAAAGCCTTGGACGTGTTGAGTGAAAAATATCCGCCCACCATTTTTGAATTGTTTGAAATCAAGGGTCTGGGTGCAAGCAAAATTAAAATCTTGTATGAGCAACTGGGCGTAGCTTCGTTGGGTGAGTTGGAATATGCCTGTCATGAAAATCGTCTTGTGGCTTTGCCCAAATTTAAGGAAAAAACCCAAAGTGACATTTTAAAAAAGATTCATTTCATCAATCAAAACAAAGGCCTTTTCTTGCTTGATGAAGTCGAGTCGGTGGCCAAACTCATAGAAGAATTTTTAAAATCCATTGCTTGCTCACATCATGAGTTTTTGGGTGCGTTTAAAAGAAAAGCATTGTTGATGGATAAAATTGAGCTAACGTGTAAAGTGTCAAGTCCGCTTGATTTGAAAAGGAGCATTCAAAAGAAATTTGAATTGATCAAGTATGAAAAAGAAAAAATTCATGCGCGTGTGATGAATGTTAATGTGATATTTTACGTTGATCAGCAATTGGACCCCATCCAACGATTTTATTTTAATTCTTCAATGGCTCATGTGAAGGAAGTCCAAGCATTTGCAAAAACAAAAGGGATTGACTTGAGTGAAGTAGGTTTAATTCGTGAAGGTCGAAATGTTTCAATCGCAAATGAAAGTGACATTTATCGTGCAATCGGTTTGGATTGGATCGATCCTGTTCAAAGGGAAGGTCAAAACGACATTCAAGCGCATGCTCAATGTGTAAAAGAATGGTTGCATGTCGAAGATGTAAAAGGCATTTTGCATGC
>JAYRVV010000168.1:0-2372 GCA_041918415.1 Bdellovibrionota bacterium
AATCTGGTGGTTTTATACCTGGTATCAGACCGGGAAAAAATACGGCCGATTACATTGAAATGGTGATTGAACGGCTGACATTTGTCGGCGCCATGTACATCAGCATTGTTTGCGTAATACCCATCATTTTACAGAGCAAAATGGGGGTTTCGTTTTACTTTGGTGGTACGAGTTTGCTGATTGTGGTTGGTGTTGCGCTCGATACGATGGCCCAAATAGAGGCCCATCTCTTAACCCATCACTATGAGGGCTTTTTAGGTAAAGGTGGCGCAAGGCTTCGGGGCAGGCGCTCAACATGAACCTTGTGTTTTTAGGTGCACCTGGGGCCGGTAAAGGCACACAAGCCACGAAAGTGTGCGAAGCGCTTCAATTGAAACACCTGTCTTCAGGCGATTTACTAAGAGAACAATTGAGTCAGCAAACGCCATTGGGGCTAAAAGCTAAGGCTTTCATGGATCAGGGTCTTTTGGTGCCAGACCAACTGGTTTTGAACATCATTGAGGTGAATTTACCAAAAACAACGGGCTTTTTGATGGATGGTTTTCCAAGAAACATCGAACAAGCAAAAACTTTGGACGGTATGCTTAAAACACAATCCAAAGAAATCGATTGGGTGGTTCGCATCGATGTTGAGCAAGACCAACTGGTTGAGCGTATGATGGGACGAGGCCGCAAAGATGACAACATGGAGACCATCCGAAATCGCTTGATTGTGTATGAAAAACAAACAGAACCTTTAAGTCAGTATTATGAAAAAAAATTAAAAGTGGTGGATGGCCTTGGAACACAAGACGAAGTGTTTGGTCGTATCATTGCCGCAATCAAGAAACCTTTGGCATGATCAACATCAAGAACAAGGAAGAAATAGAGATCATGCGCCATTGTAATCGTATTGTGGCGGTTACGCGTGAAGAGCTTAAGGGCTTGGTTAAGCCCGGTGTCACAACCCTTGAACTGGATCAAATGGCTGAGTCTTTGATACGTAAGCAAGGTGCTGTTCCCGCGTTTAAGGGCTACAGGGGTTTTCCAAGGACGTTGTGTACGTCCATCAACCATGAGGTGGTTCATGGCATACCCAGTGCACAACGAAGGCTTGTTGAAGGGGACATCATTGGCATCGACATGGGCGCCGTATGGAAAGGTTATTATGGAGATACAGCAATCACTTGCGCTGTGGGGGGTATTTCTGATAAAGCATCTTCCCTTTTGAGAGTGACGCAAGAGGCTTTGTACAAGGGCATAGAAGCAGCTAGACCTGAAGGCCGATTGCATGATATAGGGGCCGCAATTCAGGCGCACGTAGAAAGTGCTGGGTTTAGCATTGTTCGTGAGTTTGTGGGACATGGCATAGGTCGTAGCCTTCATGAAGATCCGCAAATACCGAATTATGGCAAAAGCGGAACAGGTCCTTTGCTTCGTGTGGGCATGGTGATTGCCATAGAGCCGATGGTCAACATGGGAGGACCAGAGGTTGAAGTGTTGGAAGATGGCTGGACGGCCGTGACCAAGGATCGCAGTTTATCTGCACACTTTGAGCACACGGTGGCCATCACAGAAAATGGTCCTGAGATATTAACAGTGATCCAATGATTTTAGGAGAGATCGTATGAAAGTTAGAGTGTCAGTGAAAAAAATTTGTAAAAAATGCAAAGTGATCAAGCGTCAGGGTGTCGTTAGAATCATTTGCGAGAACCCACGTCACAAACAAAGACAAGGATAAGGAGTATACAAGTGGCAAGAATTTCCGGAGTGGATTTACCTCAACAAAAACGCATCGAGTATGCATTGACTTACATTTATGGCATAGGTCATCAAACCGCATTAAAAATTTGTGACACGGCCAATGTGGATCGAAATAAAAAAATGTCTCAATTGACAGAGGGTGAGATTGTTCGCATTCGTGATGTGATCTCACAGGGTTACAAAGTTGAGGGTGATTTAAGAAGAGAAATTTCTTCAAACATTAAGCGTTTGATGGATTTGGGTTGTTACCGTGGAATGAGACATCGAAAAGGCTTGCCCGTTAGAGGTCAGAGAACTCACACCAACTCAAGAACCAGAAAAGGTAAGAGAAAACAAGCTGTGAAATTAAACAAACCAGCAGCAACCAAATAAGGGAGAATGAACGTGGCCGCTAAAGAAAAAAATGAAGCAGCAAAAACAAATGCAAACGCTGCAACTGAAACAAAAACCAAAGTCAAAAAGAAGCGAGATAAAAAGCATATTCCGTATGGAATTGCGAAAATCATGGCTTCGTTTAACAACACCATTGTGACGATGACTGAACCCAACGGCAATGTGTTGTCTTGGTCAAGTGCTGGAGCACAAGGCTTTAAGGGTTCAAAAAAATCCACGCCGTTCGCCGCTCAAAT
>JAYRVV010000169.1:0-2320 GCA_041918415.1 Bdellovibrionota bacterium
AATGACATTGTTGAGTTCTTAAAACCATATGGATTTCATGTCCTGGCCATTTATCATCAGGCCAGACATGAAAAGCCTTGGATGTCTTACTGCGATGTACTTTTTTATCAACCAGGTGAGATACATGCGTAACACCGTCGTCATTTATGCGTTAAAGGAAATTCTCCGAGTACTTAAGCCCAAATTCAAGCGACGATTTTATTCACAATTGATACTCTTAACGCTATCTTCCATTTTGGATTTACTAAGCCTCGGCGCCATCATTCCCATTCTGCATTTTGTTTTAAATGACGATCTCACCACGCAAATGAATTGGCCTTTATCTCAATTCATCACAATCAACCACCGATATTACATTTATATTTTACTGACATCCTTAATCATCGCTTTTTTAATAAAAAACGTCGTATCGATCATCATTCAAAAATATCAATCCAAATTCGCTTTTGATCTTTACCATCATTATTCAACTGAAATTCAAAAGCATTATTTTGATAAAGGTTATCTGTTCTTTCAACAGTCCAATTCACACAACCTTATTCATGAAATCGGCATGATCACAGCATGGTTTGGCCAAAATTTGGTTTTACCACTTATGATTTTTTTTAATGAGTTGTTCATACTTGTTTTATTAAGTTTAATTCTTGCATTTTACAAACCTTTGGCCATGGGTTTGGTCATTGTTTGTTTGCTTCCACCATTTTTGTTGTTTTACTCAATGATCAGAAAACGATTGAAGGAACTATATGCAAGCATGAATGACAGTGCGATTTTGCTTAAAAAAACACTGAGTGATTTTATTTTTGGTTTCAGTGACATCAAAACCACTGGCACTCAAAGTTATTTTTTTAATGCGTACGATCGCATTTGTTCTCACTATGCCAATTTACTTTCCAAACATTTTGTTTTAAACCTTGTTCCAACTCGCATTCTTGAAATGTCAATCATTATCGGTGCTGTTGCCTTGGTTGTTTACAACATTCACTATGTCGATTCATACGGTGACCGCATCACAATGTTAAGCTTGTTTTTAGTTGCGGCTTATCGAGCGCTGCCATCTGTTAATCGAATGTCGATGGCTTTATTTTCCATCAAGGGCTTTCTGTACACTCTCGATTCAGTCAAGCAAATTCATAACAAAAAAGACACGGTACCATTGAACTTGCATCAACATTTTGATTTTAAAGATAAAATAGAATTCTCTAATGTCGATTTTCGATACGACAACAACACTGCGGACGTTATTCATCAACTAAATTGCGTTATCAAAAGAGGTGATTTTATAGGCGTTGTAGGATCTTCCGGTTCCGGTAAGACAACTTTTTTAAACCTGTTGCTTGGATTCTTTGAACCAAGCAATGGATTGATTCAAATTGACAATCAAGTGCTTAACACTTCAAACCATTCCGGATGGCTCAAAAATATCGGTTACGTTAAACAAGAAGTTTTTCTTTTAGATGACAGCATCTTGCATAACATAGCGTTTGGTGTAAAGGACACATTGATTGACCATCATCGTGTTATGAGAGCCGTTCAACTTTCGCAGCTCACTTCTTTTGTGGATTCGCTACAACATGGAATCAAAACAAATATTGGTGAACGTGGCGCATTAATATCGGTTGGTCAGAAACAACGCATTGGCATTGCTCGAGCAATTTACTCAGGCGCCAACATTCTAGTGCTTGATGAAATCACATCTGCATTGGATCAGACGACAGAAAATGAAATCATTTCAACGTTAAAAGATTTAAACCAAAAGGAGTTTACAATCATTTTGGTTGCTCATCGCTTAAACACATTAAGGCATTGCCATCACATCATGCAATTCAAAGAAGGATCGGACCTTAAAATCTTGGCTTATCAAGATTTAATGAACCCTTAAAAAGACATCGGTGTATTTCTTAACTACTTGTCTCCACGAATATTGATTGGTAACCACACGATGCGCATGACTGCCCAATTGTTCTTTGCTCAATTGATCCATTCCAACAAATTTTAAAATCGCTTCTTTTATGGACTGTGCGTTCGTTTGAATCAACAAACCACAATCATCATTGATCATGTTTGGGACTTCACCAATACACGTTGCAATCACAACGCATTTTGATGCCATGGCTTCCAAAATAACAGTCGGCATGCCCTCATAACGACTCGAGAAAATCAAACATTCATGAACGGCATATATGTTCTTTAACTCTTCATCACTGACAGATTTGAACCACTTAACCCTTTGATCTTTTTGACACAATCTGATGATTCTTTTACGTTCAGGGCCATCACCAACCACAGTCAACGTGATGGAAGGATCCATTATTTTTTC
>JAYRVV010000170.1:0-2196 GCA_041918415.1 Bdellovibrionota bacterium
ATGCGTCCTCACCCTTTTGCGTTGGGTGACATTGTTTTGGAAGTCTATGTTTAGACGATCTTTTTTTCGAAGGCGAGCGTAAGGAAGTCGGCTTCGGTGATGATACCTTTGAGTTTATTTGCGCCATCCACCACACAAACACAACTGATGTTGTTGTCGCGCATGAGGGAGGCGACGGTTTTGATGTCACAGTCTTGGGTCACCGTGATGGGTTTTGGGTTCATGAGCTGGGACACTTCAATTTTTTGGTCCAACTTTTTTTGCAGGTTCATGCTCGCAGGGCTTAGATTTGAAATGGCAGCCCGAAGCAAGTCTCTGTGTGATAAAATGCCAACCAAAACATCACCATCCACGATGGGGATATGTCGAATTCGCTTAAAATCCAAAATGTCCTTTGCAAGATCAACGTGGTGATGTGGCGATAGGGTAAACAACTCTTTGGTCATGATGTTTTTGGCTTGCATGGTAAATCTCCTTCTGGGTTTTTAAAACAGTGACAAATTTAAAGACATGATCTACATCATTGTTCAAAGATAAAGCAAATGTAAAAAGGGTGGGATATGAAGGTTAAAGACATCATGAGTAAAAAAGTGTATTACTTCGGACCCGATAAGACACTGGATTTAATCAAAGAAACCATCGAAAAAGCGCATGTGCGACATGTGCCGGTCATCGATAAAAATCAAAAGTTATTGGGTTTAATCACGCACAGAGACATTTTGCGAATGGCTTTTAGTGAGTTTGGTGGCATTGATAAAAATAAACAAAATGAATTTGACCGTGTGGTGACAGCCAAAGAAGTGATGCGCACCAAAGTGATCACAACAACTGCGCAAACGGATTTAAGAGAAGTGGCTAGAGTCATGATCGATCATAAAATCGGATGCTTACCAGTTCTCGAAGATGAAAAAGTTGTTGGTTTGATTACAGAGGCTGATTTTTTAAAGCTGGCCGATCGATTTTAAAATAGTTGGATGTTTTAAAGTCTTCATGTAGTTTTCTTTCATGGATTTTCAAAAAGATTTAAGCTTACTGATCTTGCGCGTAACTGTTGGTACGTTCATGTTTTTTCAACATGGTTGGCCAAAAATCTTAGGCTTTTCAAGCAAAATGGATTCATTTCCTGACCCCATAGGTCTTGGCTCTACCATAAGCTTGGCTCTAACGGTCTTTGCAGAAGGGCTTTGTTCCATCTTACTGGTGCTTGGTCTTTTGACTCGCTTTGCAGTTTGGCCTTTGATCATTGTGATGTTGGTTGCGATTTTTGTGGTTCATGCCAAAGATCCTTGGGCGTCAAGAGAATTGGCTTGTTTGTACGCTGCAGCCTTTTGTGCCGTGGGAGCACTTGGGCCCGGTTCAATCAGCTTGGATCGTTTCTTTAAAAAAGGTTAGTTGTGGATTTACCCAGTGTTCAAATCAACACAAGCCCCACCATGAGGCGAGTGTTGGCTGTTCGTCAAACCATACAAAACCATTCACCCAAAAACGATGTGACGCTTGTCTTGTTAAGTCAAGGGCTCATGGCAGATCCCACAGCAAACATATTGGACTGTGGTGTTTTGCATGCCGGTGAGATGTTTTGGCCCGAAGGTGTGGCCAAAAAACCAATCGTCAATCATCGTGTCAAAAACATCTCGTGGCATTTTTGTGGCTCCCTTGAGCGACAGAAGCTTTCATTGATTTTAGAAAATTTTGAATGGATTTGGGGTATGGATAAACAAAGTTTAAGAGGTGCACTTCGGGCTTTAACCATCAAAAAAAACATCAATGTTTTGCTGGAAGTAAATCCCTTAGGAGAAAAAAAACGCGTCGGCATTGATTCAAAAGACATCCAAGAGGCCGTGGATGTTTTAAATTCAATTTCATTCGTTAAATTGATGGGCTTTTCATTTCAGGTTGAGCATTTTATGACTTTGCAGGATGTAAAGTATGGTTTTGAAAAAACCAAAGAATTTTTTTTAACTTATAAGTCTTCTTTTAAGCATGGGGCCATTCTTGCTTTTTCCTGTTCGGGCTATCTTGAGCTGGCACTGCAGATGGGCGCCAACATGGTCATGATCAAAGACGAGCTGTGTTTGGAGTCTTTGGATATAAATAAAAGTGTGATCGATGAATTCAAATAAGCAAAATGTAAAAACCATAGAAGTGGACATAACTCGCATTTGCCCCAATTGTTCAAGCGAGCTTTGGGCGTTA
>JAYRVV010000171.1:0-17063 GCA_041918415.1 Bdellovibrionota bacterium
AAAAGCTGTTTGTGGAAGTTTTATGTTTTTTATGTGTTGTAAGATTTCTTCTTTTAAAACATCCATGCCCAACATTGTTTTTGTGCTCACACAAAGCTCATTTTCAATGATTTTTAAATCACTTTTATTCCAAACCCTTATCACATTTTTGTTTTTAAGCGCTGATTTAAAAAGTTGATCATCTCTTGTTAAACCATCTGGTGCCGACAAGACCCATATGATCAAAGAGGCATTACTAATTTCTGACTTTGTCTTTTCAATGCCAATCATCTCAATGCTATCTTGTGCATTTTCTCTAAGTCCCGCGGTGTCTTTTAGCTTTACGTTGATGGAATCAAGTTGAAATTGACATTCAACTACGTCACGTGTTGTTCCTGGTGTATTGGACACGATGGCTTTATCTGAATTGATCAAAGCATTGAATAAGGAAGATTTTCCTACATTGGGTCTACCGACAAGCACAATTTCAAAACCCTTTGATAGCCCTGATGTGATGTCATAATCTTGAATCAATTTCTTTGATCTTAAAATTAAATCATTGATTCTTTGCTTTAACACTTCATTTTTCTCAATGGGCAAAGCTTCGTCTGGAAAATCTATGTCTGCTTGAACAAATGAAAAAACATCAATGACTTCGTTGTACATATCTAAAACATACTTGGACAATTGAGAACTTAATCTTTGCCTTGCCATTTTCATTTCCAAATCATTGTTGGCAACAATCAATTCGCAAATGGCATCGGCTTGAACCAAATCTATTTTTCCATTTAAAAATGCTCTTTGACTAAATTCACCTGGCTTTGCCAAAACAGCGCCCTTCAAGACACATCGTTTTACAACTTCGTTTAAATTGAGTGCGTTTCCATGTAGATAAAATTCTACACTATCCTCACCTGTAAAGCTGTTTGGACTTTCGAAATAAACACAATAGCCATCATCCACATCAGCATCAAAAGCAAAGCTGCCATAATGCAGATAAGACGGCTCTTTCCACATTTTAGATTTTGGAAAAAAAAGCTCTTTGGCTATTTCAATTGAGCCACAACCCGAAAGCCTTACGATTCCTATTGCGCCAAAACCCGATGCAACTGCAACAATGGGTCTATTCTTCGTCGCTTCCTTTTGATTTATTTTCATAAGATGCAAGACGTTCGTGCATTTCTTTATCACTTAAATTCATCAAGTCATCAATGTCTTCTGGAATCGCCTTCATTTTTGGCACAGGAGGAACATCAAATGAGTCGTGCATTCTGGAAGATCTTCCAACCAGTGTCGCCGATGTAGAGCGATGTTGGCGTCCTTGACCCGAACGAAATGAATTTCGATTGTTTCTTTCATTGCGGTCGTTTCGATCATTCCGATCATCTCTAGCACCACGATCTCTCGATGTGTTTTTTGGAACCACAACAATTTTTCGATTCAAGCCTTCACCAACACTTTTGGTTGAAACGTATCGGTCGTTGGCCAAAGTCATGTGTATGACCCTTCGATCCATGGCGCTCATGGGTTCCAATGATACTGGCCTTCGTTCGCGCTTTGCCTTCTGAGCCAATCGCCTTGCTAAATTCTGCAACGAATCTTGTCTTCGTGATCGATAGCCTTCGGCATCCAAAACCAATCGCTTCTGTGAATTTCGATCAAGGCCAAGCATTTTGGCAATCACATGTTGAAATGCTTCTAAAGTTTGTCCGTGCTTTCCTATGAACAAACCTGAACTGTCTCCTAAAATATCAAGATAGATTTCGTCTTTGGTTTCAGTTAAATCAACATTGTTACCTTCACCAAAGAATTTTAAAATATCCAACATGACGGTCTTGGATTTTTCTCCCAATTCAGTTTGGGCAACCTCTTCTTTTTCATCGTCAGCTTCTTGATTGTCGCTTACATTTCCATTTGAATCGCTTTCTTCAAGTTCATGCTCACTGGGCTCTACTTTTTCTTCAACATTGTTGACCTTATTTAAAGTCTTTCTTGCTCTGATTTTATTTCCAGAATTGTTGAGTGTTTCGTATTCAAGATACGCTTGCGTTGTGTTTAGCGCAGCACAAGCTCTTTCAATGGCATCATCTTTTGACTTTGCTTCAATTTCAATCCATTCATTTGAATGTTCTTCTTCTTTTTTCTTTTTTCTAAATAACATGGTTTAGCTCGCTTTCTTTAGTTGAACCAAAGACCCCTGTCTTTGTATCCAATATTGTTGTGCAACTCCCCACAGTGTGCTCACCAATATGTAAAGGTTAAGCCCTGCGGGTAAATAAATCATTAAAAACGTGAACATAAATGGCATGATTTTCATCACGGTCTGTTGTGCTGGATCCACGGTTGCCTGGGGTGTGAGTTTTTGTTGAAAATACATGGCGATGCCAAGCAAGACGGGCAAAACAAAAAATGGATCGTGAGAAGATAAATCTCTGATCCACCCAAAAAACGGTTCATGCCTAAGCTCAATGGAATTGTACAAAACACGGTAAAGTGCAAAAAAGATGGGCAGTTGTGGAAGCAACAACAAACATCCTCCGGCAGGATTGATTTTGTGCGTACGCATGTAACTCATCAGTTCTCTTGAATAACGCTCCTTATCGTCACCAAATTTTTCTTTCATGGCATCCATCTGAGGTTTATGAGATTGCATTTTTTTCATTGAGTTGCCTTGCATTTGAGTCAGAGGAAACAGCAACAATCGAACGAAAATGGTCAACAAAATGATGGCGATGCCGTAATTGGGAATCAATCGATGAAAAAATTTCAAAACGGTCAACATTGGTCTGGCAACGGTTCCCAAAATGCTTCCCAAGTCAATGGCATGGTCAAAGTTAGGCGAAATGGTTTTGAGCGTTCCAATTTCTTTTGGTCCCGCGTAGTGCATGATTTTTAATTGATGGGTTTGTCCGGGTGAAATGGTCCACTGTGGGTATTGAAGTACGATTTTTGAAACATTGTTTTGTTGATCAAAACTTAACTTCTCCCATTGACCCTGTTTTGGAAAAGCACCCAAAATAAAATATTGCGTATCAAAACCGGCCCATTCAATGTTGCCCACTGGGCTTTGTATGCTTGAATTGATTTTGGCAAGGTCCCAACGTTTGTCCTCTTCTCCAACAAACACAACAGCTTGTGTTGGTTTTTGAGGTCCACTTAAACTTTTTAAGAATCCACGCTTGGCTTCAATTTTTGGGCTTGCTTGCAAATACTTTGTCACCAAAATTGTTACCGATGCACTTGATTTATTTTGAATGCTGACCGTTTCATCGATCTGGTTTTGGGTCATGGTGAATTGTTTAACAAGGTTAAGTTCCTTAGAGCTTAAGTTTTCAAACTCAATGGATTGATCCGATGATTGTCGTACAAGCCATTGATTGGGTACTTCTTGCCCATTAAGCAGAATCTTTAATTCACTAGGATTTTCATTTTGGTCGCCAAATGGACTTAATTTCACCAAATCACTGGACTTGAGTGTTTGTTTGTATTTTTTCAACACAATCTCATCCACACTTGCATTTTTAGATGAGAACCTGACACTCATTTGATCGTTTTGAAGCGTTTTCAATTGAACAGTCGGCAATGCTTCGATCACTTTTTGCTTTACTTCCTGTGTCATGACTTTGTTTGTTTGCGCTTGCGTATTTTGGTTGTTTTTTACGCTCTTGTTTTGTACGGGTTCTGAAGGCGCTGGCTTTGGCGCGATGAATCCAAACCACACATATAGAAAAACCATGGTGATTCCAAAAGCCAAAAATAATCTCTTATCGTTTTGCATTTTTCTCCTTTAAACCAAATCCACTCCACCAGGATGAAAGGGCTGACACTTCATCAACCTTATTGTGCTTTTCATTAAACCTTTCAATAAGCCATACTTTTCAATGGCTTGCTCGCTGTAATTGGAACATGTGGGATAAAACCTACATTGGGCTTTTGTCATCGGCCACAAAACAGTTCTATAAAATTTAAAAATCCACTTCATGATGTCAGTCTAAGTATTAGTTTTTCCAATTCATCAAAAGCCTGTTGTTCCTGGTCCTTTAAAATTGTTTTTCTGGCCAAAACAACCACATCCAATGGTTTTTGTTTGATCATTCTGTCAAATACGATTCTCACTTTTCTCTTCCATCTATTTCTTAAAACAGCACCGCCATAGGCTTTTGAAACAACCAAACCCAATCGCATTATCCCTTGCGGTTTTATCAAGTATTGAACACCAAAATACAAACCAGTGATTCTTTTGCCTTTGGTTTTACAGGCTTGATATTCAAAAGATTTTTTGATGCGATGTTTTAAAACAGCCTTGCTCACTTCGAAGCTAAACTTACAACCAATCGCTTTCTTCCCTTTTGTCTTCTTTTGGACAACACTTTCCTGCCTGATGTTGTTTCCATTCTTTTTCTAAAACCATGTTTGCGCTTTTTTGTCACGCCACTTGGCTGATATGTTCGCTTTGACATGCTAAGTTCCTTATTCAGTGCCCATCATTAATGTGTCTGTAAAATTCTTTGTGTCATCTTCACTTTATTGCCATTCTCTCCAAGCACCACCACGCGCTTTGGTGGTTCGCTCGCATAAAAACCCGATCTGGCTCAATGAATCGACAGCCAAAGAATGAATGATTCTACAAGACCATTAAACAAAAGGCTGGTTATCTATTCGCTCTAAAATGATCCATTTTGCGAATGTCACTTAAAACCACAGTGAATCAAAACTGTCAAGCCCCAGCGTTCATGAACAATTTATCCACAATTTGTGAATATCCCATGCAATATAAGGGGTTTTTTGGCTTTTGCTTAGCAAAACCTTGTTCAACAAGGCTTTTAAGTTCATTGATCATTCGTTCAAATTGTAATCAAGCTTTAATGACTGTGTGGTCATCATCATCAATGTTTATGAGGGTTTAAAAGCCAAGGCCTCGTTTGCCCCTTGTTGTTTGTGGGGTTTTTAAAAAACCAACAAAACATTCGATGACAAAAAGTCTTTCAAACCCAGTTTAATGCGATTTTAAAAAAATAAAAAAACGAACTTGACGAAAAAACATGCAATCAGTTTAACGGAACTCTTCATGCAAAACGATTTAGAAAAAATCTTTCAAGATTTACAGAGTGCATTACCAATCCACACGTTCAACACATGGATTAAACCGTTAAAATTCAAATCATTTCATGAAAATTGTTTAACCATTGAAGTGCCTAATCTTTTTTACAAAGACAAAATATCAAAAAATTATTCATCCCTCATCAAAGAAAAGATCAAATCACATCATCAAAGCCATGATGCAAAAATTGCATATGTCATACAGGAGCAATCTCAAAATTTAAACGCAGACCTGATCGATGAGATTAGTCGTAAAAAGGAAAATGCCGCAAAACAAAGGCGCATCATTTCAAATCTAAATGAAAAACACACATTTTCACAGTTTGTGGTTGGTCATTCAAATCAATTTGCACATGCCGCCTCCCTGGCTGTTTCTCAAAACCCAGGAAAAACATACAATCCCCTATTGATCTACGGTGGTGTTGGTCTTGGTAAAACACATTTGCTTTGTGCGATCGGAAATGCAGCTTTGCAGAAAAAACCAAACTCAAAAATATTATATCGGACATCTGAGCAATTCATGAATGAATTAATCAATTCAATTCGTTACCAAAAAACAGGTGAGTTTAGAAACCAATTTCGTTACGACTGTGATTTACTTTTGATCGATGATGTACATTTTTTATCCAACAAAGAGCGTACTCAAGAAGAATTTTTCCACACTTTCAACACACTTCATCAAGCCAACATTCAAATTGTTTTAACTTCTGACAAAGCTCCACACGAAATTCAAGACATTGATGAGCGTTTAAGGTCGAGGTTTTCTAGTGGATTATTGTGTGACATCACAAATCCAGATGTGGAAACTCGAATGGCCATTTTGCAAAAAAAGGCCAATCAACACAACATTATTCTTGAACAGGATGTTTTGGAGAACATGGCTTATATGTTTAAAGACAACATACGCACACTTGAAGGGGCATTGATCAGATTGTGTGCGTTTGCCCATGTCACAAACAAACCGGTTGATCTTGCTTTGGCCAAAGAAGTTTTTTCAAATTTCAATTGTGTTCAAAAAACATTAAACATTCAAAACATTCAACAATGTGTGGCTTCTCATTTTGTTTTAGATCTCAAAGATATGATTGGGCAAAAAAGGAATAAAGAATTGGTCTTTCCAAGACAACTTTGTATGTATTTGATCAGAAAACACACCCACCATTCTTTTTTCGAGATTGGTAAAAAATTTTCCAATCGTGATCATTCGACCGTGATGCATGCTTTTCAAAAAATTAAATCGGACATCAAATCTCAAAAGTACATCGAGATCATTGAGAAAAAACTAAAATCAATCTGATTTTTTAAGCGCTTACCCATTAAAAACCATTTCTTTTGTTTTTTGCTCTCATTTTTTATTGAATGTTTTTAGTTTTCCACAATTGTATAAAAACAACTGTGGATAAGTCTAAATGATTTAAACTTTTCTTAAAAATTAACAGTTTTTCACAACTTATTCACAGGTTTTTCATAGGGTTTTAAACATAAAAATTCTTTCAATTACAAATACTTATCTAGTATACAGGTACTTATTAACTTTTCTAATACAACTATTGTATATATGAAAAAATAATATTAAGAATTGCTCAAAATTCATGATATGAAGCTTACCTCATGAGGTTAATATGAAAATTAATTTAAAACAAAACGATCTTCTTAGGGCACTGACTTTTGTTAGTTCTGTTACTGAGAAAAAAACAACCATGCCCATTTTAGCCAATGTTTTAATACAAGCCCGTTCGAAGAATTTAACCATGACCGGAAGTGATTTGGAAGTCAGTATATTAAGTTCTTGTCCTGCTGATGTGATTAAAGAAGGTCAAGTTTGTGTTCCATCAACCCAACTGCTTGATGTTGTTAGAAGATTACCAAGTCAAGATGTCTCAATATTTGTCAATGAAAATGGTTTAATGGTGATACAGAGTTCAAAATCACAATTTAAATTAAATGTGGTTGATGCGGCCGAGTATCCAAAAATAATGGAAAAATCATTGTTTAAAACAAAAACAATCAACACCGATCACATCAAAGAGGGTATCAATAAAACTTTTTATGCAATATCAGTGGACGAACTAAGACCCAACTTAAATGGTGTATGTATGCTCGTTGAAAACAAAGACGAAAAAAGAATATTGAAAATGGTTGCAACAGATGGCCATCGTTTAAGTATATTTGATCAAGAACTGAAAAACGACGAGAGCATAGAGATTGGTAAAAAAATTATTCTTCCAAGAAAAGGTATTAACGAACTTAAAAAAATTCTATCAGAAACCCAGCAAGTTCAAATTCTGGTCGGTTTTACTGATCAGGCAGCTGTTTTTGACTTTGATCATACCACCTTGTTCATGAAGCAAATTCCGGGAGAATTTCCAGACTATCAAATGGTTTTACCAAAAGGCGAAAGAAAGAAAATGGTCATCAACCGAAACGGTTTTTCAGATGCATTGAAACGTGTTTCACTTTTATCTGACAACAAATCAAAATGTGTAAAATTAAGCATTAAACCCTCGTCGGTTTTCTTGAAAGCGAACTCACCTGAGTTGGGTGAAGCTGAAGAGGAAATGTCATGCGAGTTTAACTCATCAGAAAATCTTGAAATAGGTTTTAATGCGAGATATTTGTTGGATGCGATTTCTGTGTTGGAAGGTGAGAATATCGTTTTTGAATTGGATCACGATCAAGCGCCTGGGGTTTTTAAATTATCACAGTCAGATTCATTTAGTGGTGTGATCATGCCCATGCGCATTTGATGATCAAAAACATAACTTTAAAAAACATTCGCTGTTATGAAAATGTTAGGATTGATTTGGATCCAGGTACAAATGTTTTTTTTGCACCCAACGGAACCGGCAAAACCACCATTGTTGAGAGCGTGTATTTTTTATCACAAGCCAAATCGTACAAGACGGGACTTTTTAAAAACATTATTAGACATCACCAATCTTTTGCATCCATCAAAATAGAGCTAGAAAATTTAAATGTATTATCTTTTGGTTTTCATGAAGAAAAAAAAACATTTTACATAAATGAAAAACCCATTCGATCGGCTGTTGAGTTGTTAAAAGCACTTCCAGTTGTGATTTTGGCACCAGAACACTGCGAACTGATCAACTCACATGAATTGAAAAGAAAGTTTGTCGATCAAATGACTTTCTATTTGGAACAAGATTATCTGCTTTCTTTAAAAAGATTGAACCAAGCATTAAAATGCAAACGGGCATTACTTAAACAAAATCTATCTTTTCATAATTATCAACCACAAGTTGAGCCATTCAATGAAATCATTTGTGAGCAAACAAAGCAAATTCGATTGCAGCGAACAAAAACTTTAAAAAACATTCAGGGTCTTTTAAATCAACATTTTAATGTATTTTTTAATGGAGAATTGGAATTTGTTTTGGATTCAAGACCTATTGAAGATGAAATCCGAAAGAAGCTTGAGAAAGAGTTTTATTCAAAACGTGTGATCACTGGTGCTCAGTTGGATGAAATTGATTTAAATTTAAATGGTGTAAAAATTTATAAAAATCTTAGTCAGGGAGAAATGAGCAGTCTTTTGTTGTCATTGAAGTTATGTGAGATGGATTTGCTTAAAAGTTTTAAACCGATCTTGCTTTTGGATGACGTCACTGCGCTTTTGGACGAAGAGAGGCAAAGGGCCTTGTATGAAATGTTGAAAAATCATCACGGACAAGTTTTGATAACAAGCGCTCAAAAAAGCATTTTGAATTTATTTCAAAGAAGTAAAGTGTTTGATGGTTATCATCAAGGTCATTGGATGAGCTCTTTTCAATTGCGTCAAGACGCTCAAAATGGTATGTGGGGAGCTTAGAAATGAAACCGGGAAGTTACTTGAAAAAAAATCAGAACAATAAGGCAGAAACCGAACAAGCAGGCAACGCGTCATACACAGCCAGCAGCATTAAGGTTCTAGAGGGTCTTGAAGCCGTACGAAAAAGACCTGGCATGTACATAGGTGATACAAACGTCCGTGGCCTTCATCATTTGGTGTATGAAGTTGTGGACAACTCCGTCGATGAGGCCTTGGCGGGTTATTGTTCAGAAATCAATTTGTTTTTACACAAAAACGATTCAATCACCGTGATCGACAATGGTCGTGGCATTCCTGTGGATATGCATGAAACTGAGAAGAGACCAGCAGCTGAGGTGGTTTTAACCAAGCTTCATGCGGGCGGTAAGTTTGACAAAAAATCTTACAAAGTTTCAGGTGGTTTGCATGGTGTAGGTGTTTCTTGCGTCAACGCTTTAAGTGAAGATCTGACACTTAAAATATTTCGTGATGGAAAAATTTATGAGCAACATTACGCAAAAGGTGAACCTCAAGATGATCTAAAGGTTGTCGGTACCACCAAAAACACAGGCACATCGATCACGTTTAAACCCGATTCTGAAATTTTTGAAGTGTTGGAATATTCTTACGAGACCTTGGTTCAGCGCATGCGTGAGCTTGCGTTTTTAAATTCTGGTTTAAAAATAACCGTTGAAGATGAACGCACAGATAAAAAATTGGAATTTTTATATGACGGTGGGGTTAGCGCGTTTGTCTCTTATTTGAACAGAAACAAAGAAACGCTGTGCAATCCTGTTTATTTTTCAGGAAAAAAGGACGACATTCAGATTGAAGTTTCTCTTCAATACAACGCCAGTTACAACGAAACCATTTATTCGTTCGTCAACAACGTGAACACAATCGAGGGTGGCACACATGTCATTGGTTTTCGATCGGCTTTAACACGGTCACTGAATCAATATGCCACTGAGATGGGCTTACTTAAAGGGGTGAGTGAAAAGCCAAGCGGTGATGATGTTCGAGAAGGGTTAACGGTTGTGATTTCGGCCAAGGTTCCCGAACCTCAATTTGAAGGCCAAACCAAAACCAAACTTGGCAACTCTGAAGTTAAGGGCATTGTGGAAGCGATTGTCAACGAGGGTTTAAGTACCTATTTGGCTGAACATCCAAGAGAAGCCAAAAAGATCGTACAAAAAATCGTGGATGCGGCCAGGGCCAGAGAAGCAGCTCGAAAGGCCAGAGATCTCACTCGAAGAAAATCCGCTTTAGAATTTTCTACGCTTCCAGGAAAGCTGGCCGATTGCCAGGAAAAAGATCCGGCCTTGAGCGAACTTTACATTGTTGAAGGTGATTCAGCAGGTGGTTCGGCCAAACAAGGTAGAGATCGATCCAATCAAGCCATACTGCCTTTAAAGGGAAAAATTTTAAACGTTGAAAAAGCACGCTTTGATAAAATGATTCAATCGCCCGACATACAGATTTTAATTCAGGTTTTAGGTTGTGGTATTGGAAAAGAAGATTTTAATCTCGAAAAACTTCGTTATCACAAAATCATTCTTATGACAGACGCAGATGTGGATGGTGCGCACATTCGTACTTTGCTGCTAACATTCTTTTTTAGACAAATGAAAGAGGTGATTGAGAGGGGTTATTTGTACATCGCACAACCCCCGTTGTTTAAAGTAAAGAGAAAAAATTCTGAAAAATATTTAAAAGATGAAATGAGCTTAAATAAATATTTGCTCGATTTAGGTTTGGAAAATCTTGAAGTAAAAACTCAAAACAGTGTTTTAAAAGGCGCTCAATTAAAATCTTACATAGAAAGCATACTGAAATTCAAAAAAGCATTAAGCGAAAAATCGATCTCCAAAGATGCCAGAGTGATTGAAGCAGCATTGATGGAGTGTGCAAGTTTGAACGATTGTCAAACCAAGTCTGATCTGGAAAGTTTGAAAAAGAAAATCACAAAGTACTTGGATCAGTGTTATCCCGATCTTAAAACAGCATCCCATGAAATCAACTTGGATCAAAAATCATTGTCTGTAACAACACGAGAAAAGGGTGTGAAATTTGAAACCGTGTTGAACGATGAGTTTTTCAATAGCCATGATTACAAAGTTTTAAAGGATCGAAGCGAAATGATATTGAAAAATGGTGAAGGTCCTTATGAAATCAAAGCAGATGATCACAAAATAAAACTCAACGGACCCATTGAATTGAGTGATTATGTTTTGGGTTTGTCCAAAAAGGGAATCACGGTTCAACGATATAAAGGTTTGGGAGAAATGAACCCAACTCAATTGTGGGATACAACCATGGATCCACAAAAGCGAAGCCTGCTTAAAGTGCAAATTGAAGACGCCATTGAAGCCGATGAAATTTTTGACGTTTTGATGGGTGATGCGGTTGATCCAAGAAGAGATTTTATAGAAAAGAATGCATTGTACGTTCAAAACTTAGATATTTAAAGGTGTAAACATGAGCGCAACCATAGATAAAGAAATACCCAAATCAATCGTCGAGGAAATGAAATCGGCTTATTTGGATTACTCCATGAGCGTGATTGTTGGACGTGCGCTGCCAGATATTCGTGACGGTTTAAAGCCTGTACATCGAAGGGTGTTGTTTGGCATGTATGAAATGGGTAACACACATGACAAGCCCTACAAAAAGTCCGCTCGTGTGGTGGGTGATGTCATGGGTAAATTTCACCCACATGGTGATTCGGCGATTTACGACACCATTGTTCGAATGGCCCAAGATTTTTCAATGCGCCACACCTTGGTTGATGGTCAAGGTAACTTTGGATCTGTGGATGGGGACGCTCCAGCAGCCATGCGTTACACAGAAATCAAACTTGAGAAAATCGCCGGAGAGTTTTTAAATGACATTGAAAAAGACACGGTTCAGTTTGGTCGAAACTACGACGACACCTTGGATGAGCCTCGGGTTTTGCCAACCAAAATTCCAAACTTATTGGTCAACGGTTCTTCGGGCATTGCTGTGGGTATGGCCACAAACATTCCACCACATAATTTAAAAGAGATTTGCGATGCGCTTGTTTGTTTAATCGATCAACCCGATTGCGAAAACAAAGAATTGTATAAAATTGTCAAAGGACCTGATTTCCCTACAGCCGGTATTGTTTATGGAATAAGCGGAATTCGGGAAGCATTTGATACGGGTAAGGGAAAATTTACGATTAGGGCAAAAGCCGAAATCGAAAAAGTTGGTAAATCTGAAAAAGAACAAATCATCATCACCGAATTACCTTATCAAGTGAACAAGGCTCGCTTGGTTGAATCCATTGCAGATTTGGTTCGCGACAAAAAAATTGAAGGCATCAGCGACCTAAGAGATGAGTCCGACCGTGAGGGCATGCGAGTTGTGATTGAATTGAAACGCGAGGCAACTTCGGCGGTTGTATTAAATCAACTTTTCCAAAATACACAGATGCAAGTTTCGTTTGGTGTGATCATGTTGGCTTTGGTTAACAACAGGCCAAAAGTGATTCCTCTTCGTGAAGCTTTGAATCTTTTTATTGCCCATCGAAAAGAAGTTGTCACACGAAGAACACAGTTTGACTTGAAAAAGGCTTTGGAAAAGGCGCATTTGTTGGAAGGCCTAAAAATCGCATTGGATCATCTCGATGAAGTGATTGCATTGATTCGCAAAGCCAATGATCCAAAATTAGCAAAAGAGGGTCTTTGTACACAATTTAAGCTGTCTGAACTTCAGGCTCAAGCCATTCTGGACATGCGTCTGCAAAGATTGACCGGTCTTGAGAGAGAAAAAATCATCAATGAGTACAAAGAAACTTTGGCTTTGATTGAAGAGCTGCAAAAAATTTTAAATGATGAAATACTTGTTTTCAAAATCATCAAAGAAGAACTATTACAAATCAAAACCCAATACGGCTCAACTCGTTTGACTCAAATTCAAGGCCAACTTGATGAAGTCGATGATGAAGATTTGATTGAAGAAGAAGAAATGGTTGTGACCATCACACATGCCGGTTACATCAAAAGAAATCCGGTCAGCATTTACCGCAGTCAAAAGCGAGGCGGGCGTGGAAAAATCGGAACCGGTGTGAAAGAAGAAGATTTTGTCACAACATTATTTGTTGCAAGCACACATTCGTACCTCTTGGTGTTTTCAGATCGAGGAAAGCTTTATTGGCTAAAAGTCCATGAGGTACCAACAGCCGGTCGCGCCACCAAGGGCAAGCCCATTGTGAATTTGTTGCAAATGAGTCCTAACGAAAGTGTTACGGCCATCCTGCCGGTTACGAAGTTCAAAGAAGGTGAATACATCACGATGGTTACTCGTGAAGGCACCATTAAAAAAACAGATTTGATGGCATTTTCAAATCCACGAGCAAACGGGATTATTGCATGTAACGTTTCAGATGGTGATCGTATGATAGGTGCTGCTTTAACAAATGGAAAATCAGATATTTTCTTGGCCACCAAAAAAGGCTTGGCCATCCGCTTTAGTGAAGGTGATGTTAGAAGCATGGGTCGTCAAGCATCGGGTGTTCGAGGGATTGATTTAAGGGGTAACGATCAAGTTGTTGGCATGCAAGTGATTGAAAAAGAAACAACACTGTTAACCTCAACCGAAAATGGTTATGGGAAGCGCACAGAAACAAGTGAGTATCGAAAACAAAGTCGAGGTGGTAAAGGTGTGTTGACGATCAAAGTTTCGGATAGAAACGGATCTGTGATTGGTATCACACAAGTGAGCGATGAAGACGATGTGATGCTCATTTCAAATCATGGACAGCTGATTCGTGTCAATGCAAAAGGCATTTCCAATTTGGGTCGCGCCACGCAAGGAGTTCGTTTAATTCAAATGAAAGGTGATGAAAAACTGGTTTCACAAACCAGAATCATTCCTGAAGAGGAAGCAGAATGACTGCTGTGCGGTCAATTGAGCTTAAAGCTTCATTGACACGCACTTTTTTACTCAAAGGTAATGTAGAAAAATATAGTTTTTGGGCTGTTGAAGAATTGATCCAAATTCGAGGCCACAGCGAACGAGCCACCGCAGCGCACTTAGGGGGTGCGTGAGGATGGCGAGTGTGCGAGAACGAAGAAGTTGGGCAATTATTCAACAACCCCTCAAGGCTTGGGTTCTTTGTGTTTTGCCTTTGATGCTGGCTTGCTATAAGTCCGATTTTGAAAAAGCAAAAGAAATGGTTGAAAAGGGTAAGTTATATTTGGCCATTGAATATTACTTAAGTTTTGTTAAAAACAATCCCAAAAGTGATTCATCAGCAAAAGCCATTTACGAAGTAGGTCATTTACAACAAACATTATTGAACGAACCCGAGCAAGCCATCGAGACATACAAGACATTGGTTACCAAGTTTCCAATGAATGAACACACGTTGATGGCACAGATGAGATTGGCCCAAATCCACAAAAACATTTTAAACCAACCACAAAAAGCTTTGATTGAGTTTGACAAGTTTGCAAGTACAGCGCTCAATCACAAAGACGCGCCGTTTGCCCTCTTTCAAATGGCTCAATGTTACACAGAGCTGAAAAAATATGCTCAAGCGGAATTGGAGTACCAAAACCTAATATCTAAATATCAGGGTTATGAAAAAATGGATGAAGTTCATTTTGAACGTGCGAACAACGCTTACATCAGTGGGGACTACACAAAAGCATTGCAATCATATTCAAGTTTAATCAGGCTTTACCCTCAATCAAAACTTCATTCTCAGGCATTGTTCGGTTTGGCTTCAACACACGAAGAACTAGACGATTTTGATCAAGCCAAACGTTATTATCTTTTGGCTCAGAAACATTATCCATCTCCTCATGTGATCAGCATACGCCTTAAGGGCTTGGAAAACAGAAAACAGAGAAAAAACTCAATCTAAAAATTTTTTTGAAACTCAAACTCAAAAGGTGTATCTTCGCCAATCAATATGGCTGGTAATTTATCAAAAGAATTGTTCAATGCCGCACAAAAAATTTTCCCGGGTGGAGTTAATTCTCCCGTTCGATCTTTTCAGGCGGTGGGTGGCGAACCTGTGTTCATGGAGCAAGGCAAGGGTTCAAAAATCATTGATGCAGACCATAAAGAATACATTGATTACATACTGAGTTGGGGTCCGCTTATTTTGGGCCATGCAAACAAAGATGTATTGGAAAAAGTTAAGAAAACTTTGGACAAGGGCTTAAGCTTTGGCACGTCAACAGGTTTTGAATTAGAGCTTGGTAAATTGATGTGTGATGTTGTTCCGTCCTTAGAAATGCTAAGATTTGTTAATTCAGGCACGGAAAGCACCATGAGTGCGCTTCGTTTGGCCCGCGCATACACAGACAAAAAAAAGATATTGAAATTTGATGGATGTTATCATGGCCATGCTGACATGTTGTTGGTTCAAGCGGGTTCAGGTGTAGCAACTTTGTCTATTGCAGGTAGCCAGGGTGTATTGGATGAGGCCATCATGCATACGGTCAGTGTCCCTTACAACGATCTTGATGCTGTTAAAAAGGCGATTGCAAATGATCCCAAAAATTTTGCGGCCATCATTGTTGAACCGGTAGCTGGAAACATGGGTGTGGTTTTACCCAAAGAAGGATTTTTAGAAGGTTTAAGGGCCATTTGTGATGAGCATGAAATCGTGTTGATTTTTGATGAAGTGATGACGGGATTTAGGCTTTCTTTGGGAGGAGCGCAAACCAGATTGAACATCACTCCAGATTTAAGTTGTTTTGGAAAAGTCATTGGAGGTGGTTTACCGGTTGGCGCATTCGGTGGAAAAAAAGAGATCATGCAAAAATTGGCTCCTTTGGGTGGTGTTTATCAGGCAGGCACATTATCCGGAAATCCGGTGTGTATGGCTGCTGGTATCAAAACATTAAAACTTTTGAAAGAACCTGAAGTGTACGAAAAACTTGAATACAGAACACAACATTTAACTGATGAAATGAAAAAAAGGGCGAACAAAAAAAACATAAGGCTTTGTATCAATCAAATGGGTTCTATGTTTTCATTGTTTTTTGATGTGGATGAAGTTTCGAATTATGAACAAGCAAAAAAAGCCTCCAGTAAAATGTTCATTAAATATTTTAAAACGATGATGGCCAACGCAGTGTTGCTCCCACCTTCACCATTTGAGTCTTGGTTTGTCTCCACAGCGCACAGCGAACGCGACATCGAAGACACGATTAAAGCTCATGAGAAAGCACTGGAATTTTAATCATATCTTTACTTTTCAAATCATTAAGTTGTAAAATCATTTTTAATAAAAAATGAACTATTCAGGAAGTTTAAGTGATTTTTCCATGGTTGATACCATGCATTATGTGCATTATCACAAGCACAGCGGTGTGTTGTACATTGATGAATTGGGTGGCAAGAGCACGCAGCTGCATTTTCATATGGGAGAATGCATTTGCGCTGTAAGACCAGGGGTGCCTAGCATTGGTCGTATTTTAAGGGATCGTGGACATGTCACCAACATGGAAATTGACAAGGCTTTGGAAATACAAAGCAAGTATGAAAAAAAACCCCTGGGTCAAATCTTAGAGGAGTTGGGTTTTGTTAATCATGCCATGATTCGTGATGCGGTGATTTTTCAAATTGAAACGGCATTGTATGAATTGATCAATGTCAAAGAAGGAATGTTTAGATTTGAATCTGGCGAAGTTAAAATGCCTGATGACATTCGGGTTGTTTTTGGTGACATGCTTTTACCTCAAGAAGTTAACACGGCCTATATGCTTTTAAACGCCCTTCGTAAATTGGATGAGCAAAACAACGCAAATGAATTTGAAGCAGAAGTAAAATCAAGCGAGGATTTATCTTTTTCGATTAAACTTTTAAAAGAAATGCTGGAAGATTTGGGCCATGCGAATCAAGTGGAGCGTGTTACCGCCCAGTTTTTAACGGTTCTTTCAGAACACACAAAACGAGCCATTTTGTTCATCAAATCTGATTCTGAATTTGTGGGCATAGGTGGTTTTGGTCAAACACTCAAGGGCAAAAGTGTGGGTGATTTTTCAAAACGTTTAAGGCTATCGCCCAAGGCCAGTTTAACGCTTGAGCGAATGATTGAAACCAAAAAATCATTCTTTGGGACCGCAGAAGAAAAGTGGATCAAAGATTTATACCAGTGGATAGGTGCACCAAAGAATCCCGAAATGGCCATGAT
>JAYRVV010000172.1:0-1696 GCA_041918415.1 Bdellovibrionota bacterium
AGACTACGCATCGATCAAGTCACATCACTTTGCACTTTACTCATTCAAGCAGGAGATTTGGGTGTACCCATCGGCCAAGTGTTAAGGGCACAATCAGAAGAACTTCGTAACAAGCGTTTTTTAATGGCACAAATCGCTGGCGCACGCGCTTCTCAAATCATTTTGTTTCCGCTAATATTTTGTATTTTACCCGCAGCCATGCTTGTGCTTTTGGGGCCCACCATCATTGCTTTTCTCAAGGGAGGCTTTTTTTAACATGCTTTCACTTTATAAAAATGATCAATGCATATGCAAGCATGTCATCAAAGCCGACACGTTAATGACCAGGATGATTGGCTTGTTACGCCACAAACATCTTGATGATGATCAGGCCTTGTGGTTGTTGCCTTGTAACAGCATACACACATTTTTCATGCGGTTTTCAATTGATGCGATCTTTCTAAATAAAAATCTCATCGTCATCAAAACATACGAACACATCAAACCTTTTCGTCTAACAAAAGTTATGTTTCAAGCACACTCAGTCATTGAAGTTCCATCCGGAAAAATTCAACGTTCAAACATTTGTGTTAAAGATCAACTAACTTTTTATGAGTCCAAACATGGCCAATGAAATCGTTTTAAAAATCAATGGAAAGGAAATTAAACGCTTAAGTTTCTCTCCAGGACAATACACCATGGGGCGTGGCCAAAATGCAGACATCAGCATCGCATCTGAACAAGTTTCAAGGATACATGCCAAATTGATCGTTGACCATCAGCATGTCAAAATCATCGATCATTCAAGCAGCAATGGCACAGCTGTCAACGGACAATTTGTTTCAAGTACGTACCTTCAATCAGGGGATTCAATTTTACTGGGTGACACCTCCATTTTTATTGAAATCCCAAGCATTGAAAAACCAAAATCTCTCTCAAAAAATACCCCAAAAAATGTCAACTACATTGCGGCCACAAAGGTGATTGCGGATAGATTAAGACCAAAATCTTTATGGCCCATGTTTAGCGTTGCCTTTGCTTTAATATTCACCATCTTCATATTGACACTTAATGCATTTTATCAAAATATGCTTAACTTAAATCTACGAAGCGAAACATTACAAAGAGGACAAAACCTTGTCCGTTTACTTGCAGAAAAAAACAAAGTGGAGCTGAATTTAAAAAACGAATTGTTGCTCGATTTGGATTCCATCCTCAAAGAACAAGGGGTAAAAGAGGCCTTCATCATGGATGAAAATGCAAAAATCCTGGCACCGATGGCTTTTCGTAACCACATGGACAGTTCAGATCAAGTCACAGAGGCTCTCAAAAGCAGATCCTTTGAAAAAAGAGAGCACCAACTCAACGAAAACGACGACTATGTTTTTGTTCATCCCATTCGAATTTACAACCCCGAACTGGGACAATACCAAACCATTGGTGTTGCAAAAATTATTTTTTCATCAGTTCAAAACATTCATTCTTCATCTTTACAATTCACCACATTTGGTTTTTTAATCATCGCACTGGCGTTGGCCATCTTCCTTGGATGGTTTTTCTCAAAAAACCTAAGTTTACCTTTACAGCATTTAGCCAATAAAATTCACCTTTGGAGACAAGGTCAGAAAGTTCAAAATGAAACCGCTCCGTTTAAGGAATGGTCCCATTTGTATGAAGCGGTCGATTTAACCATTGAAGATTCAAAGCAATGAGCTCA
>JAYRVV010000173.1:0-1725 GCA_041918415.1 Bdellovibrionota bacterium
AACGAAGCCGACGATTATCAATTATTTCACTGCACTGACTGGTGAAATGAAAGACTATGTTGGTACTGCTGACATAGAAGGGTTTGATTATTATGTGTGGACGGGAGACGAGGGCTCTGATTATAGAGGCTCGTTGGAAGAGTATCGAAGGATGTTAAAACATTTTGTAGAATATTCCGAATTGGTTGAAAATAGTCCAACAAAACAATGGTTTGCTTTTATTCAGACATTTATGTGGGATCCTAAAAACGTACAAAATAGCAAACATGTTCATTATGAACCTGGTTATGAAGATTTATTAAATTTAATCCAATTGATGGAAAAAAAGTCGAACAAATTTGGCGGGATTGCTTATTACTATTGGTCAAGTGAAAATCCAAGCGTCAAGACATTGGATTCTGTGCCCACACTTCTTTCGAACGTAAATCGGTTAAGCACGGACATTAGACAAAAGGCTGGGTATTTTCCCGTTGTACTTAACTGTAAAGAGTAAGCTTATGGTGAGTTTCTTGAGTCTAGAAGTTTTTGATAAAGGTTCAAAAACTCGGTTGTTTGTGTGGTTTGGTTAAACCGTTGACATATTTTTGTTCTACAGCTCGATTGCAACGACGGGTTAGTGTTTTCTAAAATGTACTGAATTCCAAACGCTAAATCATCAGTATCTTTCAGTTGTGCCAAGTACCCATTGACCTTGTGATCAATGATCTCTGGAATTCCTCCAACATAAAAAGCCACACAAGGGGTTTCGCAGGCCATTGCTTCCATGACCGTGTTTGGGAGGTTTTCCTTTATATAAGGTGCAACAAAAACGTCTGCAGCGGAATAAATATAGCTCAGTTTTGAATTTTCAAGAATTCTTCCAAAGGAAACAATGGGAACGAGATTTTCTAGATCTTTTGGTATGGATGAGTTTCCAAATAAAAGGATTTCAATCTTCTCAAAAGTTGATGAATGTGAACTGCGCAACTTTTCCAAGGCATGATAAAAGTACCTGTATCCCTTGAGTGGGTTACTCCATCCGTCGAAGGCACCGTATAAAATATGTATTTTGTTTGGGTTTAATTTTAAGTATGCTTTTGCGTCTACTTTTCGAGTAAAGCTATCAGTGTCTTGTCCTGTGTAAATGACAGGAATGTCTTTGCTCCTTAGTACATAGCTTTTCTTTGCACAATCGGCCATCCATTTGCTTGGGGCAACAAAAGTGAAGTTGTTGTTTTTAGAATAAACATGCTTCTTTCTATTTTTTATCCAGTCATCTATGGGCAGGTTGCCATTGAATAATGATTTCCAGTAGGGGTTCGGATTCAAACAATAGCGATCAAAACCATCAGAAATGTGGTCAACCCCACTGAAAGGCCATTGATCAGCCAATCTCCATACGATTGGGCATTTGATTTCGGTTAAGTCCATAAGGTTCACAAAGCCACCACATATCCAGTGCAACTGAACAATGCCTGGTTGAAAATCTTTAATCAAAGGAAGTATGCGGTTTCCAAAAAGGCCAAGGTGTTTTATGGAGTTGTTCTTAGAAGGTTCAAGCTTGGGGATTGTGCGATCCAGAAAAGATAGACCTTTATTAAGGTGGTGAGAGTAAAAATGACGTTTTTGTGTAAACACAGTTTCATCTAGGATGCTTTTAAACTTAACCAGCATTTTTGATTGAATATCCATTTGCAACAATCCTCTGTGAATCCTTAATGCCGCTCTTGCTGCGCCACCCAATTG
>JAYRVV010000174.1:0-7485 GCA_041918415.1 Bdellovibrionota bacterium
GAAACCCTTGCTTGATCCAATGCTTAAAGTTTGATGTATCTAAGATCTTGCTGGGTGTGATTGAAAAAGCATCAAAGCCCAATGAAATGGATTTTGATTGAATGGATTTTACATCAAGCGCTTTAGAGTCTTTGGCTACGATTTTTTCATCAATCACAAAAATCAGTTTTTTAAAGCTTCTAAAATGGTTAGTACAGCCACAACCAATTTTTGTTCGGTGATGTTGATGATGCCATGCTCAGCCTGAGCGGGAATAAAAATGACTGTTCCGGCATTAAATTCTCTGGTTGTTCTACCAACGGTGACGCGGGCTTTACCCTCTAATATGGTGTAATAACGATCGGTTTCCAATTTTTGTGAACGTTGAGATTGTCCACCTTCAAAACAATACAATTCATACATTGAGCTTTTGTTTTCAAAAACCGTATTTTTTTGCATTTTTTCCGAAGAAAATTGTGCGAGTGTTTTAAGTTCTACAGCCTTCATGACCCGTGCCTTATAGCAAAAATGCTTTCGCTTGGCTTTAAATTTGTGTGGGTGCTATATGCTTTGCAACAATCTCGTCAAACTGTGTTTCGTTGAGGGTTTCCTTCTCTAGCAATACGCCTGCAACATCTTTTAAAAGTGCAAGATTCTCTTGCAATATTTTTTGCACGGATTGCATTCGAGATTTCATCAATGTTTTAATTTCTTCATCGACTTGCTTTGCTGTTTCTTCACTGAAATTTTTACCAGAGGCAATTTGACCTTGGTCCATGTACATGGGGGTGCGATCTCTGTCCAGCGTGGTAGGTCCCAAGGATTGACCCATGCCATAAATTGTGATCATGCTTCTTGCGATTTGAGTGGCACGTTGCAAATCATCACTTGCACCAGTTGAAATTTCATTGAAAATGATTTTTTCGGCAGCTTGACCTCCAAGCAAGACGTCAATTTTATTGGTCAACTCCGATTGGGTCATCAAGTAGCGATCCTCAGTAGGCAATTGCATGGTGAAACCCAAAGCGCCAATGCCCCTTGGGATGATTGAAATTTTATGAACGCGATCTGCTTTCTTTAATGTTGCAACAATGGCGTGACCAGCTTCATGGTGTGCGACCACTTCCTTTTCATGTTTATTGATCACGCGTTTTTTCTTCTCAAGTCCTGTTAATATTCTCTCGACGGCTTCTTGAAAGTCAGCCATTTGAACCTCTGATTTGCGATATCTTGCAGCCAGCAACGCGGCTTCATTCACGACATTGGCCAAATCTGCACCCACCATGCCCGGCGTGGATTTGGCCACCGTGAGCAAGTTAACGTCTTGTGAAAGTTTTACTTTTTTAGCGTGTAATACAAGGATGGCTTCACGTTCTTTGACATCGGGTCGTCCCACCAATACTTGTCGATCAAAGCGCCCAGCACGTAATAGGGCTTGATCTAAAATTTCAGGTCGGTTGGTGGCGGCCATGATCACCACACCCGCTTTGGAATCAAAACCATCCATTTCGACCAACAATTGATTCAGGGTTTGTTCACGCTCGTCATGACCGCCAACAACAGCCATGCCTCGAGCCTTTCCGATGGCGTCAAGCTCATCGATGAAGATGATGCAAGGAGCTTTGGATTTGGCCTGTTCAAAAAGATCACGAACCCTGGCTGCACCAACACCAACAAACATTTCAACAAACTCTGAACCTGAAATATTAAAAAATGGAACCTTGGCTTCACCTGCAACAGCTCGTGCCAATAGCGTTTTACCGGTTCCAGGTGGTCCTACAAGTAAAACGCCTTTGGGTAATTTACCTCCCAATTGCGTGAAGCGTTTGGGTTCTTTTAGAAAATCTACAATTTCAATGAGCTCGTGCTTGGCTTCGTCTTGACCGGCAACATCGTTAAAGGTGGTTTTCAATTCTGATTCAGCTTTGAGGCGGCTTTTGTTTTTTCCAAAACTCATGATCGAAGAACCCGGACCCATTTTTCTAAACATAAAATTCCAAAGCAAAAACATTAAGCCGATGGGTAAAACCCAGCTGAGCAAAAAGTCTCTTAAAAAATTGTTCTGAATTTTAAACTCATAAGCAGTCTTGTGTTGGTCAAGCAATTTGATGAGCTCTTGATCGTTCATGAGTATGGTTGAGGAATGTGTGTTTGGTGGATTGAACAACGATGGTTTATCATCGCTTGCAGTTGCTTGTGACTTCAGTTCGCCAATCACAAGACCTTCGGTGATTTGAACCTTGGCAAAAGCCCCACCTGCGATTTTTTCCTTGAATTCAGAATAGGTGATTTGATCAGGGCGTTTGGGTGGATTGAGCAAGTTGAAAAGTAAAAACAAGCCAAGCCCTATCCAAATGATGTTGGGGAAAATTTTATTTTTTGACGCTTTAGGTCGTTTTAAATCCATGGTGAAGGGCAATATAATCATCTCGATGTGTTTGTCCATAGGCATTTGGACTTGATTCAATTGTGCGATTTGATAATGTGCGCGACCACTGATGATGAACTTTATAAAAACATGCGTTTTGTTGGCTTTGGTCTTTTTAATTTCTTGCGAACGTTTTGATCAAACAGATTTTGGTTTTTTCAAGCGTAAATCAAGAGATGAAAAGCCATGGATTGAAAGCCAAAACACCCAATCGTTGACTGTACCTTGGAAAGGTCAAGCTGTGGGCGCAGACACGTTCATCAACATTGCAAAGAAAGCAGATTTGGGCGTGGTGAACATCGGCACAACGCAATCGGTGAAAAAAGGACCAAAATCAAAAATGTTTGATGTTCCGCAGGGCTCGCCGTTTGATGACTTGTTTGATGGTGATTTTTTTAAACATTTTTTTGGCGAACAACAAGAGATGGAAGAAACGCCAAGGCCTTCTTTGGGTTCAGGATTTATCATCAATAAAAACGGTTACATCGTAACGAACAACCATGTGGTTGAAAAAGCTTCGAAAATTACAGTGACCATCGGACAAGATCGCGAGTACGAGGCCAAGTTGGTGGGCTCTGATCCCAAGACCGATGTTGCCTTGATCAAAATAGATCCCAAAGAGGAGCTGACGCCTTTGGAGTTAGGTGATTCGGACGCCTTGTTTGTTGGCGAAATTGTTGTGGCCATTGGTAATCCTTTTGGATTATCACACACGGTGACCCAAGGTATTGTCAGCGCAAAAGAAAGAACGATAGGATTTGGACCTTATGATAATTTCATACAAACAGATGCTTCGATCAACCCTGGTAATTCAGGTGGACCATTGTTGAATTTAGATGCAAAAGTCATTGGCATCAATACGGCCATCGTAGCCTCAGCCCAAGGTATCGGTTTTGCCATTCCCATCAATTTGGCGAAAAACATCATCGAGCAACTTGAACAAAATGGCAAAGTCACTCGTGGGTGGCTTGGGGTGGTGATTCAGAAGGTGGACGATGATATCGCAAAGGCCTTGAATTTAAAAAATGTTCGTGGTGCTTTTGTTTCAAGCGTTAAAAAATCGAGTCCCGCTGATAAAGTGGGCATTTTGCCACGAGATGTGATCGTCGAAGTTAACGGTAAAGCGATCAAAGATTACAACGAACTTCCCAGAATGATTGCAAGTTTACCCGTTGGAAAAAAGGTTGAATTGAAAGTTCTGAGAGACGGAAAGAGTCTTTCTTTTTCACCCATCATCGCCAAGTTAGATACTGAACAAGAAGAACTCGCATCAAGCATGGAACAAAAGGAAGAAAGTGAAAACAACCCTGACCGACTGGGTCTTGTGGTTGAAACGATGCTACCTCAAGATGCCAAAACCTTGGGATTTGAAGATCCAAGTTTACGTGGTGTTTTGGTCAAAAGGGTGGAAGCGCAATCAAAAGCAGCACAAAAAGGCGTGTTGAAATCGGATGTCATTTTGGAAGTAAACAAAAAGCGAGTGGAAAATAAAAAAGATTATGACAATGTCATTTCAAAAATCAAAAAAGGCGATTCTGTATTGCTTCTCATAGAACGCATGAACACGGGTACGTTGTACATAGCGTTCACCGACTAGTTTTTCATGAGCGAAAAAAAAGAAAAGTCTTTGGTTGTAAGTTCGTCAAAGGGACTTGCGCATCAAGATGCTACCGAGCATTACCTTAATCAAATTGCATCCTTGCCGGTCTTGAGTAAGGAGGAAGAAAAAGAACTGGCCCTTCGATGGTTTTATTCAAAAGATAGAGATGCCGCACAAAAGCTTGTCGTGTCGAATTTGAGGTTTGTTGTGAAAATCGCACGTGAATACACCAAGTATGGATTCAAACTGTCCGAGCTGATTCAAGAGGGTAATTTGGGCTTGATGCATGCGGTGGACAAATACGATCCCAACAAAGGCTATCGATTGATCACCTACGCGGTTTGGTGGATCAGGGCTTACATTCAATCATCCGTGTTAAGATCATGGAGTATTGTTAAAACGGGAACAACTCGTTTGAATCGAAAACTGTTTTCAAGTTTGCAAAAAACCAAACGGCTCTTGGCCAGGTATTCGCCAGAAAGTCCGGTGTCACAAGACGAATTGGCCAAAGCTTTTGATGTGGATAAAGATGAATTTAAACAAGCCTTACAAAAAATTAACCTTCGTGACATTAGCCTTGATCAGCCTTTGTATGAAGATGAAAACTCCAGTTTTGGTGAGAAATTGGCCGATGAAAGTAAGGGCATTGAAGATCGATTGATTGAAGCGGATTTGTCCAGCAAGGTTTCAAAAAGCTTGGATGCCATTTATGAAACACTCAAACCAAGAGAAAGGTATTTGTTGGAACATCGTTTGATGTCGGACTCGCCACAAACATTGGAAGAAATTGGCCAAGAATTTGGCATCACCCGAGAGCGGGTCAGGCAGCTTGAATTCAATTTAAAAAAGAAATTACAAAAATCTTTGGGCAAAGATTTTAAGCCACAAGATATTGATTGATTCACGCAAGCTTTTCACTGATCAATTTGGCTTGCGTGAATAATAACAAATAATCGCGGCCGCCGGCTTTGGAATCGGTGCCTGACATGTTGAAGCCGCCAAAGGGATGAACGCCGACCAAAGCACCCGTGCACTTTCGATTTAAATACAGGTTGCCCACAAAAAAATCATCACGCGCTTTTTCAAGATGCTCTCGGTTGTTGGAGATGATCGAACCCGTCAGGCCAAATTCAGTGGCATTGGCCAATTCAAGACCATGTTCAAAAGAGTTGATTTTGCTGATGCTTAAGACAGGGCCGAAAATTTCTTCTTGAAATAGTCGATGGTGTTGCTCGATGTTTTCGAAGATACTGGGTGAAACATAGTAGCCATCGTCACGTGCAGGTTGATCGCCGAGCAACATGCGACCTTCTGTTTTGCCAATTTCAATGTATTCTAAAATTTTTTGCTTTGATCTTAAATTGATCACGGGTCCCATGTTGGTTTCATGATGAATGGGGTTTGCGACAATCAATTTATTTGTTTTTTCGATCAGGGCTTGAACCAATTCATCGTACACCTTGTGATGAATGAGCGCTCTTGAACAAGCCGAGCACTTTTGTCCGCTGTAGCCAAAGGCACTTGAAACGATGTCTGTTGCAACTTGCTCAATGCGCACATTTTCATCCACCAAAATGGCGTCCTTGCCTCCCATTTCCAAAACGACGCGTTTTATCCATTTTTGTTTGGGATTCATTTTTGCAGCCAGCTCATTGATTCTTAAACCCACCTCTTTTGAACCTGTAAATGATATGAAACGAACGTCCGGGTTTAAAACAAGTTGGTCACCTATGCTTGAGCCGCTTCCCGTGATGAAATTCACCACGCCATGAGGCAGGCCGACTTCCAATAACAATTGAACAAAGTGATAAGCAACCGTGGGCGTGTCACTGGCGGGCTTTAACACAACGGTGTTACCACATACAATTGCAGCGACGGTCATGCCCACACAAATGGCCAATGGAAAATTCCATGGGGGTATGACGGCACCAACGCCCAAAGGGATGTAACGAAGTTCGTTTTCTTCTGAAGGGATCTTGGTTAAGGCCTGCTCTTGGCTGTACCTTAAAGCTTCGAGCGCGTAATATTCCATAAAGTCGATGGCCTCTGCCGTGTCGCCATCGGCCTCAGTCCAGGTTTTCCCAGCCTCAAAAACCAAAAAGCTTGAAAAAATATGTTTTCGTTCTCTAAGTTTTTGCGCTGCCTTTTGAATAATTTCAACCCGCTTGTGCGTGGGCCACTTTGACCAGCTGACAAAGGCAACTTTGGCACAGTCGATGGCGTTTTGAGTGTCATCGCTGCTTGCTTTTGGAAAAGTGGCGATGATTTCATTTTTGTTGGAAGGGTTAAATGAAGGAAAATTCTCGTCTCTTGTGATGCTCTTTGAGCCAATCAGCATGGGAAGGTTTTGTCCAAAGTTTTGTTGGACGTTTTCAAGCGCCGCCATAAAGCCGACTTGATTTTGCTTTAGTGTAAATGGTGTGAAGGGTTCATTTTTAAATTGTTTTGGGTTCATAGGTGCTCCTTATCAAAGGATCAATAAATGAATTTATCGGTTTGATCAATTTCTATGGTTACCCAATTAAAGATGCAAGTGTTTCTTTGTCAGCGCTCAATTTGAAAAATGCTCACACCATCTTGAGGTGCATCTTCCCGTTGAAGTTCTTTAAGTAGCAGTTCCCTTTTGATCGGAGTTTTATCTCGTATGATCCTTCCAAAAGTGGGGTGTAAAAATCTATATTGTTTCTTTTCATTGTCGTAATGAATGCCACTTTCAATAATATCTGGATTTTTTGTATAAAACGATTTTTTATCAATGGCCGGTACACCTGAGGATGGCGGATCAATGAATGTTCTTAACCCCTCCTTATCAACAGCGATGGCGTCAATGACGAAGGCGTACAACAAATAGAGGTTTTGATACGGATCGTAGGCGATCAGTGGAGTGACTTTAAGGGCTTGTGTTGGGAAGTTTTTCTGAAAAAAAATCATATCATTGTTCCAATTGTTACCTTTGTTGATCCAGGAACTGTCAATGAGGCCGGTTTCATTTGAGAGTACCCGTAACACCATGTCAGCCAAGTGGTCTGAATAATAACCCAACTGATTGGTGGGGATGACGCTGGCATCTACACTTTTTGTTAAAACAACATGCTTCACACTGGGTAAGCTAAGTGTATCCTGAGAAAGTGTGACGTAATACGGAAGGTCGGGCTGCTTGGGTTCTTCAATGGCGCTATTAAAAATAACATTTTTAGTGTTGTACAATTGCTGAGGCAATTTACAAATCGTTGGCATTTCGCTTGTTATCGTTGAAGGATGTTGTTTGGTCACAAAACCTGTGGCCTTGATCCGATTGGATTGATTGGGTGTTCGAAATTCAATCTTAGCCAAAATCTTCCAAGACGATAGCTTGGAGACCTCAGAGTATACTTAACCTGCCTCAAAAGCACATGGGCTTTCATCGTGCGATATAGAATCAATTATAATTTTATCAACGTTGATGTTGCTTGGATTTAAAAACCCGTACTGTGATGCA
>JAYRVV010000175.1:0-3995 GCA_041918415.1 Bdellovibrionota bacterium
ATGCAGCGCACATAGCTGTTTACGGCGATAAAATAGCCGAGCGTTTAACTGGTCGACATGAAACATGCAGCATTCATGAGTTTAGATCTGGCGTTTCTGATCGAGGCGCTTCAATCAGAATTCCTCTGGGTGTTAGCAACCAGGGTTATGGATACATCGAAGATCGACGACCATGCGCTAATGCTGATCCTTATGTTATTGCTTGCCGCATGCTTAAAACCGTCTGTGGCATAGAATAATTTAATTACACAAAGGGCCTTAAGTGGCCCTTTGTTTTATTTTCGTAACTTCCAATAATGTATATTATGTAAAATTATTTACATGTACGATCTGACAATATCTGGGGATTGTCCCCACATTTTAAAAATTCAATAATCGAATTAAATATATATTTTCAATGACTTATAAATTATTACTAAAGTTTTAGGTTAAATATGGATATGATTGAAAGAATCTATTGTATTTATCAATCACTACTTTGGCTTCCTTTTCACTCAACAATTGCTTTTTAACCGACTCTTCCAATTTTACGTTCAGGGTTTGTAAAAGCTTTGCCTTCTCATAGCCATACATGGTGATGGTCTTTTCAACCAAATCTCCCTTTTTTGTGTTTTGAATCATCATTTTCCCGCTTGGATCTATGACCACATGCGCCTCATTAACCGCTCCAAATAAATTATGTAAGTCACCCATGGTGTCTTGATAAGCACCAATCATCAAAAAGGCCAAATGGTATGACTCTGAATTTAAAGTATGAACTTCAAGTGCGTTTTTAATGTCTTTTAAATCAACAAATTTATCAACCTCACCATCTGAATCACAGGTGATGTCCACAACCGTGCTGACACGATCTGGCTTTTCATTCAAACGGCTGATGGGCACAATCGGAAACAACTGATCCAAAGCCCAATGATCTGGAATAGATTGAAACACAGAAAAATTACACACCATTTTTTCAAACAAGCGCTGCTCTAGCTCCACAAATTCGTCAGCCACAAATTTGGCCGTTTTGCTCAACTTGACCGCTTTTTTTGCAATGTTCCAAAAAAGCCATTCTCCCTTACCGCGATCTTCAAGCTCAAGCATACCCAAATTAAACAAAGAATTCATTTCATCGCGCCGTTCAATGGCATCGTGATAAAACTCACGGTAATTTTTAACGCTGATGTTTTCATTGATGTACAACATATCATCGATGACGCGTGATTCATTTTTATCAAACTGCGGTTTTTGTGTCGTCATTTCATGAAATTGTCCGCGAACATCCGCAACCAAGACCGAATGGTAAGCCACCAAAAATCGTCCACTTTCTGAAACGATGGTTGGATGAGGTACGTGCTCATTGTTACAAACATCCATGATCGTGTAAACCACATCGTTGGCGTATTCATGAACGGAATAATTCACCGATGCATCCGAAGATGTTTTCGAACCGTCGTAATCAACACCCAGTCCTCCACCCACATTTAAATACTCAATGTGTGCCCCCAGTTTTTTTGATTTGGCATAAATTCTTGCAGCTTCTTTGATGGCTTCCTTAATTTTTCTTATGTCGGTGATTTGAGAGCCAATGTGATAGTGAAACATTTTTAATCGATCAAGCAAACCTGCTTTTTTTAACAAATCGATGGAATGAATGAGCTGACTCATGGATAAACCAAACTTGCTGGCCTGTCCGCCTGATTTTTCCCACATGCCTGATCCCTTGGCATGCAACTTAACCCTAAAGCCAATGTATGGCAGCACGGCGCCGGCCTTATGCATTTCAAAGAAACTATCCAACTCAAAAGGCTTTTCAATCACCACAATGATTTTTCGACCCGCTTGAACTCCCAAAGACACCATTTCGAGGTATTCCCTATCTTTAAAGCCATTGCATATGGTTAGAGCCATTGGGTTTAAATCAAGGCCCAAAGCAGCCATCAATTCAGGCTTGCTTCCAACTTCAATACCCAAACGCTTTTCATAACCGGCATCAAGGAGTTCGTGAACCACACAAGCTTGCTGATTCACTTTGATTGGAAAAACGGGCTGATACAAGCCCTTATACTGATACTCAACAATGGCGCTTTCAAACGCATGGGTTAAAGCCTTAACCTGTGACTCCAATATCTGAGGAAAACGAACCAATAAAGGTGTTTTTAAGCGGCTTTTTTGAAGCTCTTCAATGACTTTAACAAGGCTCACCTTGTTTTCTAAATTTTTGCTTGGACAAACCACCAAATGACCATCTTCGTTGATGTCAAAATAGTTGGCACCCCAAGAATCTATGCCGTAGATTGATTTTGCCTGATCGATTGTAAAATTTTCCATCTATTTTCCTTTATTTTGGTTGATGAAACATTTTTTCAAAAGCCGCATAACACACATTAAAACAAAAAATCATTAAAATTATGCGGATTTTATCAAAATAATAAACAAAACCATCAGCGTTAAGATTAAAAATCCAAGAACGAAATACCAGGTTTGATCTTTTTTGCCTTTCGCTGACTCTTGAACTGGCTTGATCGTCGGGTAACTTTTGAAACTGATTTCTCCTTT
Source organism: Bdellovibrionota bacterium (assembly GCA_041918415.1). Classification (GTDB taxonomy): domain Bacteria; phylum Bdellovibrionota_G; class JALEGL01; order JALEGL01; family JALEGL01; genus JAYRVV01. Next base: position 2,542 of record JAYRVV010000175.1, read on the forward strand.
GCTGTTTTCCTCAATTTCAATTTTCACCATTTCATGACATTTTGGGCATTCAAACTCCATAACGTCGCTTGGAAGCAATTGTTCGTCCAGGATGCTTGTTTGCTTACATTGGCTACATTTGATTTTCATGGTCTTTGAACCAATTCAATCAATACTCCCTGACACGATTTGGGGTGTAAAAAAGCAACCTGACAACCATGAGCGCCCAACCTGGGCGCAGGCTCAATGAAGCGAATGTTTTGAGCTTTTAATTTTTGTATTTCTAAATCAATGTCTGCCACTTGATAAGCCATGTGATGCAAACCCTGCCCCCGTTGCTTTAGAAACAAAGAAATGGGGGATGCATCTCCGATGGGTTCTAACAACTCGACACGTGTTTGACCCGATGTCAGCACCGCAATTTTAACTTGCTCACTTTGAACCTCAGTCACATCATGAAGCTTGAATCCGAGTTGTTTTTGATACGTTTCGACTGCGCTTTTTAAATCAAACACCGCCAAAGCAATATGATCCAAGGATTGCATCACTGCTCAACAGTGCAAGCTTCGCCAATGTTGACAAAATAAGCCGAAGCGTTCTGAAGGCTAGGATTGTACTTTCGAATGCGTATTTCATAATCGCCAACACTGCTGTTTTGTCCTCCCACGATGATGGTGTAGGTTTTTCCAGCTTGCAATGAAACGTAATCACCACCACTGCTGTCATAAATCTCTTGCGAATCGACAATCGAAGACTTGTTTAGATTGCCTGCGATGTGCGGTGCTTGTAAGGTTTTAAATGAAGCGGTCAAACCTGAATCGGCGGCCCAAATGATGGCCCCTTCTCCAGAGTCAACCGTGTAGGTGTTTAAATTATTGCCAAAATCAATCATGGTGCACGAACTGTCCGTATCTCTACTGTCGTGATCCAAGGCCAACAAATCTGGGGCATCAAAACGAGCCTCAAGCGTGGTGCTTTCCAATGCTCCCGCATTCGTTCGACGACCTCTGGCCATTTCATTAAGTATTTGCTCAGCCAATGTGGTCGGTTTATTAAGCTCATCTGGTGTTAAAAAATCATCTGGAGAATCAGTGTTTTCATCCGGAGATTCAGGATCCCCGGTGTTTAAATGACAGTTTAAACTTAAACCGTTGATTGACCTTGGATCATAAATCGATTCGGGTTCAAAAGATGGATACTGCGAAGCAGGATTTAAAAAATCTCTCGAAAACATCACATCTGGATAATATGGATTTTGGCTGACATCATAATGACTTTGCATGAACGAGCCGCTCCATAAGTATCCTCCCAAACTGGATGGCGAATTTTCAACACTGCTGACCGGATAATACCCCGACCCATAGCCAGCCGTTTGAACATTTAGCGGTGCACGATCGGCCACCAACATGTCTGGCGTGGCATTGCATTCATAGCCTAAAATACCTTCTGCCCATGGACTTCCACCAACGTCTATG
>JAYRVV010000176.1:0-6334 GCA_041918415.1 Bdellovibrionota bacterium
TGAATGTGAAATGTGTAATACTTTCATGGCTAATTTAAACAATCTATAAGCTCATCCCAGTTGTGAGCAAATGGTTTTTCATAAGAAGTAGACTTCACGCGTGGAGGTTGAATGCCTTGCGTGTACAATTTTAGTTGTTGATACAATGAAGCTGAATTATTGGGATCAAAAAAATAGGCATTGGTATATTCACTGAGGGTTTCATGGGCGTAGGGCAAGTCAGATGCAAAAATTGCCTTTCCTGTGTTGCTAAACTCTGAGAGAGGTAAACCCCACGTTTCAAGTCTTGAAGGAAAAACCAAAGCATCATGTTGCTGAAAGAATTCAATCACTTTGCTGCGTGGAAGTTTTCCAAGAAAAATGATGTTACTTCTGTTTTTATATTTTTTAAAAATCCACTTAGCATACAGGTTTTCATTTCCTTGTATTGTTACATAGAATCTAAAATTTTCCATCTGGTAACGACTCAATGTTTCACACACAAGTTCAATGTTTTTAAATACTCTTGGCATGGTTGGATAGAAAAGCGTTGTCATATTAGTATCGTTGTTTATTTTTACTGCTGGTTGTATTTGAGTTTGATTGATCTTATGAGGAAGTGAAACAATTATTTTATTCTTATCGCAATCATACCTTTTTGAAAACTCTTCTCGTATCCAATTTTGTTGCACAATAATAAAATTATTTCTTTTAATATTCCAAGAATAAAGTTTGTCGTAAAGTAGTGTGAATAAGAAAAATTTAATATCAGCTAAATAAATCCACTTATACGTTTTAAGAAATGGTGCTGGGTTATGACAATAAACAACCGAACGGGTATTTCGAAGGTAGGGTGTAACATCATGAAGCGCTATCCATAAGGATGGTTTTAGCTTTTGCTCAAGCCACAAGGAATAGAGTTTTTCAAAGATTATTCTAAAAAACCAAGACTTTTTCGGCCATTTAAAAACGAGTATGTCACTTTTTTCAAAGTGACTTTTGATGCTTGGATGAATCAAGTAAATTATTTTGTAATGATCATTGGCCCTTGACTCAAACGCTTTTGCAAAGTCAAGCAAAATGGACAAAGGACCAGCCTCGTTTAATCCAACTGCACTAACGATGATCGTTTTTATGCTCTTGTTACGCATTTTTACTTTCTGGATTCGTCAAAGTACTTAAATAGCCCATCATTATAAAGTTTAACCAATTCATGGGGTAAGTTTCAAAAATAATCACGGTCAAAGAAAAGCAAGATAGGCTTATCCAAAATGGGATATTCAAATATAAATTATTTTTAATCTGAAAAAAGAAAAAGATTATAAATGGAATGCAACCAATAAGGCCAAAATTAAAAAGTAAAAATGCAAACGTGCTATCAGCAATTTTCCTGTCAAAACTATCATCAACAATGTTATCAAGCAGAACGCCTGCATTGGTGGCAGACCCAAATCCTGTGCCAAATACCAAATCCGATGCTTTAATGTCAGATACAATGTTGATCCGCTCACTCAAGGAATCCCAGAGATTGTCTCTACCTGTAAAATAGGTCATGGAAAAAATAAAGAAAAACACCAAAAGAAAAGAAAAGAAATACACAAAGGATTTTTGTTTAATCATGGTTGTTAATATATAAAAAAATAATAAAAATATTACCAGCATGCCTGTTGCAGACGTTGTTAATAGTACAGATAGACTTGAAAGAAAAAAAACAACAAGCATTTTTATTCGAGTCTTGTATAGAAACAAAAAATAAAACGAAAAGCAAGTTACAGCATAGTAAGCCATTGTGCTTGGTACCAAAAAAGTGCCTGGATTACGAAGCGAGATTCCAAAATCAGATTTCCCAAACTGATTAATTAAGAAAAGCTGTACGCATTGGCCAATCAACTCCACTAAAAATATGAAAAATATGGCTTTGCTAAGCTTTCTCATGTGGAGATCACTGTACTGGCTTCCAATTGCAAAACCCAAAAAAGGCAAACACGCTCTTATACCGATGATGGATAAAAGAGGTTGTTTGACGAAGAAGAAAAGAGACCAAGCCATGACAAACAAAAGACAGCAACAATAACTTATTGGTAATTTAGGAAAGGTTTTTTCCATGATGGCGCCATGGAAGATCAGTAAAAAAGAGAATATAAAAATGACGTCCTTTAGAATTTTAATTGCGAACGGTGTCTTAATATTGGTAAGCGAGACAGCTTTACTGGAAAATAATTCAATGAACTCAAAAATACCAAAAAATGGAGTTAAGAGAACTGAAATAAAAATCAATGAGAAGGCAATGCGCTTAGACATTGAGGAGAACTCTTTTTAAATTCCAATAGATTGCACGTAAAACGGAACCAAAGCTTCTTAGCAAAAAGATTAAAGCCCAATAAAAATTCATTGGAAATGGATAGTGTGTTAAAGCCAATAGTGGCCTGTCCCTTAAATTTCCTGCTGATTTTCTAGAAAAGAGATAATCGAATGTTTTATCAAGATCCATAAAATTTTGACCATTTTTAAACGAATCTTTTTGGTCATCACTGTAAACAATGGCCTTTGGTACAATACGTTTTTCAATGTGATGTTTACTGGCATTTAAAAAAAAGGAGTAATCGCCATAATAATGAGGAAGTAATTTATCTTTGATTAGATTGTAATGTTTTGCAAAATACTTACTTGGAATAAGTACGCCATGGCCTCCACAAACATCAAACAAAATTGTATCCTTGGAATTGGTAAAATTTTGTGTCTGGATGTAATTTGGTTGAGGGGGTGAAAAAGAAAAAAGATTGACCTTGTTTCCTACATGAACCATGTTTGTATTGCTTTGGTAAACAACACCGCTTGCCAGGATCATGTCTGGATGAATTTTTGATTCCAAATACAAAGCTTCAACAAAATATGGATCTGGATGATCGTCATCGTTTAACCAGATAACGTGCGTGGCATTGTTGTCATAGGCATACAATGATCCTTTTTTAATTGCACCTGTCCACCACAGTTCATTATTGCTTTCCAATATCGTGATGGACGGATATTTTGCTTTTATAAAGGCGACAGAATCATCAGTCGAGCCTCCATCAACAACAACTATTTTTAACTTGTAAAGAGAAGATTTGATATCAATCAGTCGGTTTAAACATCCCTCAATACGATTTTTTCCGTTAAATGTCGGAATGATGATAAAAATTATAGGCAAAGACATTGTCTTACGTTTTTGAAAAAATATTATTTGAGTAGTATTTTTTTAAATCATGAATTATCAGATAATAGAACATTGACAATACCATCATCAAAAAAACACTGATAAGCACGATCAAAATTCTTTTTGGTCCAGATTTAAAATGGGGTTTATATGGACGATCGATGATTTGAAAAGTAATTTCTTCTTTTGCCTCGTTAATTTTGGAGATTTCATACTGGGATGATAGCAGATCGTTTGTGTTTTCAAGTGTTCTTTTTTCATTGACCATGTATTCATAGTACACCTTCATGGGTACTTCGCTGACAGTATTTGCGTCAAGGTTGCTTGAGTTTATTTGAACTTTGAATGAACTTTTTTCCTTGGTGCTGGCTGAATTAAGAAGTTGGGATAAAACTTTTCCCGATTGGATAAGTTTCAATTTATTATCTTGCAGTCTCTTTTCAAGAAAAACTCGATTTCGTTTTGCCAGTGTTAAAGAGTTGTTGTTTATAAATATTTCCAATTCATTTAAATAGGACTGAGCAACTCTGTAAGAGATTTCAGGATCATCAAACAAAACTTGAATAGAGAGGGTGGGGCGGTTTTTAACTTCTTTGAATTTGATATGGTATTTAAGTAATGTGGCTATGGCAGCTTCATCCATGCCGGGTAATTGTGCGTTAATCGAATTATTTTTGACCCAAAATTGATACCATCGAGGTTTCAAAAGTATCTCATGCAGTTTTTCATTTTGAATCACTTTTCTGGCGAGATCTTTGCTGGCTAGGATGGAAAGAATAACTTTTCCATGGCTGTCATCCGAGAGCCCAGCGAGTCCAGATAGGATGGAATTCGAACCCCCAACACTGTTTTGAAATAGGAAAGATCCTGAGTTTGAATGATTTGATGAGATTGGTAAAACGATGGCGTTGGAATTAAACTGATTGGGCATCAGCAATGTTACAAACGAAGCAAGCATAAGTGTGACTAAAAATATCAGTAATAGGTGTACGGATTTTGATTTTATTACCTTAAACACTTCAATAAGATCAATTTGATTAGAGCTGTTGTTCATCGTATCATCTCAAAATTGCATAGGTTGAGACACCGAGACTTGCAAGCGTGGTCATGAACGTAATCCAAAATTCTGGACCCAATTTGTCTTCTCCGACAATTAAAGTGTCACCCGGATTAAGACGTATGTCAGAATCAAGGTTTGCTTTTTGGGATTGACCTCCCAAACGTTGCAAGAGGGCATCGTTTCTTCCCAGTCTGCTTTTTCCACCTGCCATTGCAACGTAACTGCTGATACGAAGCTGAGGAGAAAATTTAAATTTACCAGGCATGCGGACGCCTCCAACAATATAAACATCTTGCATATACGAAGGGTAATAAGTGGAGTCGTTTGGCAATTGGGCAACGGATTGGTCGAACGAATTCTTTAACATAAACTTGTGAGGTACCTGAATAATATCGCCGTCTTTAAGAACAAAGGACTCAGTGGCAGTGGGATTGTTTTCAATGAGTTCGACTCTTTGCTTGTTGGCGGCGTCATATCGAAGAACTTTGATGGGTGTTAAATCGGAAAGCCCCGAAGTAAACCCCAGCGATAAGTCGATTAGATTTTTTAAAGTGGTGTTCGTTTCGATTTCATATAACCCAGGTTCATGTATAGGCCCTTGAATTGCGACCGTGGCTTGTTTTTGGGGGACAAAAATTACGTCGTCATCTTGTAAAAAGGGGTTGTTTTTAAGCAATCCATTTCGTTTAAGTTCAAGTAGATCAATCAGTTTTGTCGTTTTTCCTCTTCGAAGTTCAACTTTGCGTTCGCTGCCCGTTTGCTTTATGCCGCCTGACAACGAAATTAAAGAAACCAATCGGTCAATTGGTTCTAGTGTGTAGGTTCCAGGGCTAACGACAGAGCCAAATATGTGAACCCTGATGGTATTTTCTGATCTGAAATTATACTGATTTGAAAGAGCTTTTGGAGGTGAACTCCCAAAGCCCCTGTCCACAGCACCCGGTGAAGTATTGTAAAGAAGGTCAAGCTCAGAGTTTCCCCAACAAGTGTTGAAAAAGAAAAAATTAAGACACAATGAAGCAAAACCGATCAGTCTCGCTATTTTAAAACTTCTAGTAAAATGCTTGTTTTTATTGTTCATTTTTAACAGAACGAAGCTCTATCAAAAACACATTTTTAAGTCGAGCTATTCGCAAAAAAACTGTCTTGCTTTGCCATCCATCGTTATTTCCAGTAATGAATGAAATCTTTTTATGGACTGGATCACCATATTCATCCCCACCTACAATGGACAGAGGTATATTGCTCAAGCCATTGAAAGTGTATTGGCGCAGACCAATCAAAATTTTAAACTGATTATTTGGGATGATGCTTCAGTCGACCAAACCGTAGAGGTGGCCAGACAATATGAATCCAAAAATGTTTGTGTTTATTCCTCAAATCAAAATGTGGGAATGGTCAATAATTGGAACCGCTGCGCAAGTTTTGCTCAAACACCTTATTTCATGCTTTTACATCATGATGATGTACTCAAACCTCTTTTTTTAGAAAGATACCTAAGCCTTTTAGAAAAAAATCCGGATGTGGGTATGGCTTTTTGCGGTTATGATCACATGGATGATCAAGGGCGCATTTTTAAAGATCCTCGAGCAGAATTGAAAAATGCATATTTTAAAACCAAGTCAGATGAATCCTTTGCCATTCTCCATCCAAAAGTTTTTGCACAAATGTTGCTTAAGGGAAATGTGGTGTGTTGCCCCTCCGTCGTTTATAAAACGCAATCTTATCACCAGATCGGCCCCTTTAATCAGGCGTATCAAATGGTGCAAGATTGGGAATATTGGTTTCGTTTCTCACTAAATAAAATCAATGTGATTGCCATTAAAGAAACGTTGTTTTCATACAGAAGCCATGATCTTACGGCCACCACAAAATACAAAAGCAACCTTACAAAGTACACAGAACATCATCAGCTTATTCATGATGTTTTTCCTAAATTGTGTGAACTACAATACGCTTCAGTCAGTGATTTTAAGCGAGTGAAACGAAACCTGTTTCACATTTTGTTATGGGATTGTGCTCACGACCTAGCGTCCAATCGAATCAAAGAAGCCAAAGAAAAGCTTCAGTGTGGTCAAACATTGTGGAGCGATTTTGAA
>JAYRVV010000177.1:0-4589 GCA_041918415.1 Bdellovibrionota bacterium
AAAAAATCCACGGAAATGCCGCTGCTGTGGCGGCCACAATGTAATCGGTGACGTATTTCCTTTTGTTTTCTAAGTCGATTTTAAACTCACGACCAACTTCGATCATGATAAATCCCAATAAAACCATTGTAAGGAATCGAATCGCGTACGAAATGGATTGAAAAAAAACAAGAAATTCAGGTAAGATTTGCGAAGCCAAAAGCCCCAACACAAGTGTCGCTGTTAACAACCAAACGCGCTTCATGTTTTACTCATTTGAAAATAAACAAGATGATAAACATTTAAACGCACAGGCCATCTCCTTCAACAGCAGATGGCGACCCTACCATCAAATCACTTCTTGAAAATTCAAGAACCCAACAAATTAATTAAACTGTTTTGATGACTTTATAAACAATAAAGTCGAATTAAAAACGGCTTCGTCCTTCTCGACCTGGACCAGAACGACGCTGTCCTGAGCCTTGTCTAAAATTACCCGAACGACCTGAACCTCCATTGTTTCTTCTTCCAAAATCTTTTCGGCCTTGTCCTCCACCAAATCGATTTCTCGGTCTTTGGCGTCCACCTTGATCATCTCCGTCATCGCTTTGGATGTTGGAGGATCCAGGTTGCATGGCTTCTCGATGCGAAAGTTTAATGCGATTGGGTGGTTCAAGACCAATCACAGCGACTTCCATTTCATCTCCAACCGTGACAACTTCATTGGCATCAAATATTTTCTCAGTGGTTAAAAATTCACTGATGTGACAAAGTCCCTCTTTGCCAGGCAATATTTCAACAAAAGCACCATAATCCATCACACGCGTGATTTTTCCCTTGTAAACCTTGCCAATTTCGGGCTCGATCACAATCGCTTCAATCATGCTACGTGCCTTGCTCAAGGCCTCAAGGTTTTCAGACGCAATCGTGACCTTACCTGTGTCATCGATTTCAACTTTGGCTCCACTTTGCTCAACAATGCCCCGAATCACTTTGCCACCCGTACCGATGACTTCACGAATCTTATCGGGTTGAATCTGTATGGTTTCGATTCTTGGTGCAAATTGAGATTTCTCCTCACGTGGTTTTTGAATGATTTGATCCATTTTATTTAAAATGTGCAAGCGACCTTCTTTGGCCTGGTGCAAGGCCTTTTCAAAAATGGCCCAGCTGATGCCGGTGACCTTGATGTCCATTTGCACGGCTGTCACACCCTCTCGTGTGCCCGCCACTTTAAAATCCATGTCACCAATGTGATCTTCATCTCCTGAAATATCGGATAAGACAATGAACTGATCATCTTCTTTGATTAGACCCATGGCAATGCCTGCAACGGGTGCTTTGATGGGCACGCCTGCATCCATCAAACTCAGAGCCGCACCACAAACCGTGGCCATTGATGAAGACCCATGTGATTCCAATACGTCCGAAATCACTCGAATCGTGTAGGGAAAAGATTCCTTACTGGGTAACACTTGTTCAATCGCTTTATGTGCCAGCGCTCCGTGTCCCACTTCTCGACGACCTGGACCCCTCAAAGGCTTGGTCTCACCCACCGAAAATGGAGGAAAATTGTAATGCAACATAAAATTTCGTTTTGAAAAACCATCAAGATTATCAATCATTTGTTCATCTTCACTTGTTCCAAGTGTTGTGGTCACCAAAGCCTGGGTTTCACCACGCGTGAACAACGCCGAACCGTGTGTTCTTGGCAATAAACCAACTTCAATGCTGATGTGTCGAACTTCTTCGTTTGATCTTGCATCGATTCTTTGATTGCGTTTGACGATGTGTGCACGAATGGCATCGCTCACAACGGCTTCAAAAGCATTGGACAACTCTTTTTCTTTGCCTTCAAACGCTGATCCTTCAGCGCACAGCTTTGAATGCATGGCTTCTTTAATTTTGGTCAATTGTCTATACCTTGGAAGTTTCTCTTTAATTTTTAAAACCTCATTCAATTGATCTTGAACAAGCGCAAGCACTTTGGTTTTATTTTCTTTTGCTTGCTCATTGACCGTCAAAGCAAACTTTTCTTTTCCAATGGCTTTACGCAATTCATTTTGCAGCTCTAGCAATGGCTGAATCGCATCAAATCCAAATTGTAAACCTTCAAGTATTTTTTCTTCAGGAACTTCTTTTGCATCGCCTTCAACCATTACGATGGCATCTTTCGATGCGGCAATCACAAAATCCAAATCGCTGCTGATTCTCTGTTGCAAGGTCGGATTGCATACCCATTGACCATCAACACGTCCGATTCTCACAGACGCCACAGGCCCATGAAAAGGAATGTCTGAGACATGTAAAGCAGCCGAAGCTCCCAAAAGCGCAAGCACATCCGGTGTACTTTCCTTGTCGTAAGAAAACACGGTGCAAATCACCTGCGTTTCACGACTGTATTCTTCTGGAAACAATGGCCTGAGTGGTCTGTCGGTTAATCTTGAAGTCAAAATTTCTCTTTCAGATTGACGACCCTCTCTCTTAAAAAATCCACCTGGGATTTTACCCGCAGCAGAAAAACGTTCGATGTAATCGACGGACAAGGGTAAAAAATCGTTGGTTTGTTCTTTGCTGCTACAAACCGCCGTCACCAAGACCATCGTTTGGCCGTAAGTGACCAAGCATGAGCCATTGGCTTGCTTACCCATTTTCCCCATTTCAAGGGTGAGTTCTCTACCATGAAATTGAACTGAAACTTTTTTATATGACATTGATTCTCCTTTTTTGTAGTCAGGATGCGCGTATTTGTAATGCGCCTACATTGATGAATGTTAAATAAGAAAAAATTATTTTCTAAGCCCAAGATCACCAATCACTTTGGTGTATCGGCTCACATCAATTTTTTTCAAATAGTCCAACAGTCTTCGTCGATTGCCAACCATTCTTAAAAGACCTCTTCTTGAATGAATGTCTTTTTGATGTGTTTTGCAATGACCTGTCAAATCACTGATTCGACCTGTCAACAACGCCACTTGGACCTCAGGTGAACCTGTGTCCTTCGCATGCAATTGATATTTTGATATGACTTTTTCCTTTATATCCACTGTTGTATCCTCAACAATTGTTAATGTTCTTACTTTTGTTTAGTTGGGCCGTTTATGTCACAAGCCTTAAATAAAATCAACATTTTATATTTTCAAATAATTTCAATGAGATAGACCCGTTATTCCCACAACCTTTTTTGCATCTTCAAAAAACCTTGAAACACCTGACCAAGCCCCAAAGCCTTTTGATCGGCATCGATCACCAAGCATAACGGGGTGTCATTGACATGCTTGAAAGACACGGACTGGCCTAAAATTAATTTTTTAAATTGCTCTTGATCCACAAGCGCTTGTGGGTACGCCAACAGCGCCGCCGAAATGGGCATCATTCTTTTAATCAATTCATCAGCTTGCATGTTCATCATATCATCAAACTGTATGGCATCTTGAACTTTAAAATTGTCACAGGCTAATCTTCTGATGTGTTTACAACACGCTCCAACGTTTAGTTTTTCTCCAATGTCATGCACCAATGATCGCACATAAGTTCCCTTTGAACAGTGTACGTACAAAGAAAAATCTGGGTTTTGAAATGAACGCAATTGAACATCAAACAATTCAACCTCACGCTTGGGTGGCGTGATGGCAATGTTTTGTCTTGCATACTGATACAATTTTCGGCCTTCCAACTTGATCGCGCTGTACAGCGGTGCCTGTTGCAAATGTTTTCCAACAAATGTTTCCATCACACGTTGAACATCTTCTCTTAAAATATGATTGGTCATACGCTGTTGTAAGATTTTACCTTCAAGATCGTAAGAATCCGTTTGTATACCCAACACAGCCTGCACTTCGTATTCTTTTGTTGTGCTCATCAGTAAATCGCTGATACGGGTTGCATATCCAACACACACAATCAGCAATCCACTGGCCATTGGATCTAAGGTGCCAGCATGTCCAACTTTTTTTACATTTAATTTTTTTCTTATTTTGGAAACAATTTTAAAAGAGCTCGGGCCTTGAGGTTTGTCCACCAACAGGATGCCCGTCATCATCACTCTTCTTGTGAGTCTGGCTTTTTGATCGAATCAAGCAAATGATCTATGCGCTGACCGTAATCGAACGATTCATCATACACAAACTCCAACACCGGTGTGTTACGTGTTTGCATTTGACCAGATAGTTCTTTTTGAATGAGCGGTTTAATTCTTTCAAGCGATTTTTTAATGTCCACGCGTTTACCAAGATCCATCACGCGGTAATAGACTTTTCCATGCCTTAAATCCGGAGTCACATCGACCTCGGTGACGGTGACCCCCTCCAAACCTTGATGGTGAATTTTCATCATCAATGCTTGTGAAACAATCCTGCGAATCAGATCGTTGACCCTGTCAACACGTTTATATGGTAAATGTCTATGCATGTTCGTTCACACCAAAAGCATAAACCATCCTTTTAATGGATGGATGCAGCCATCTCTTCCAACTCAAAGGCTTCAATCACATCTGACACTTTAATATCATTAAAGTTCTCGATGGACACACCACATTCAAAACCTTCGGCCACTTCTTTTGTATCGTCTTTAAATCGCTTAAGTGATTTTAAATCACCCGTGTAAATCAA
>JAYRVV010000178.1:0-5237 GCA_041918415.1 Bdellovibrionota bacterium
TCCCATTGTGCACCCAAATTCTCTCAGAGACGGTTACGCTTTTAGACAGCATGTTGAAACCATGAGAAAAAATCGGGGCGCCCCCATGGCCACAGAATTTGATGTGTTTCCGGTTTACTACTACTCCAATCACAACGCTGTGACCGGTGAAGGTGAGCTTTTCATTCAGGAAGATTTTTTTAAAAATCTTGATTACGAATTGGAATTGGCTTGTGTCATTGGAAAAAAGGGACGAAACATTAAAGCCCAAAACGCTAACGATTACATTTTGGGCTACACCATCATGAACGATTGGTCTAGTCGTTATCATCAACTTGAAGAAATGAAACTGAGCTTGGGACCTGCAAAAGGTAAAGATTTTGCAACAAGTCTTGGGCCATGGTTGGTCACCAAAGACGAACTTGAAAGTTTTAAAATTCCATCAGATCAAGGAGATCGTTTTGATCTTCGCATGACAGCCAAGGTGAATGGTCGACTTTTTTCTGAAGGAAACGCAAAAACCATGCACTGGACCTTTGCTCAAATCATTGAACGCATATCTTACGGCGTTGATTTGTTTCCTGGCGATGTGATTGGATCAGGGACTGTGGGTACTGGGTGTTTGGCCGAATACAATGGAACCAACACCAGAATGGCAAAAGAGCGTGGAGGCTCGTTTGATTCTGTTTGGCTCAAACACAACGATGAAGTCACACTTCAAATTGAAGGCTTGGGAACATTAACCAATGTGATAAAATCACAATCTTGTAAGCTTCACATATGAAAACTGTTGACCCAACTTCTCAAAGCATACAAACCATTCAAAACATTTTGTTGGCAGCCGTCGCCCCAAGGCCCATCGCCCTGGTGTCCACCATCGATCAGAACAACATTTCCAATTTGGCACCTTTTTCATTTTTTAATGCCTTTGGATCAAACCCTCCCTTTGTTGCATTTTCTCCGGCAAGACGCGTGCGCGATGGAACACTCAAAGACACTTATTACAATTTAATGTCGACTCATGAATGCGTGGTCAACGTGGTCACACTCCAAATGGCCAAGGCCATGCTTGTGTGCTCAAAAGATTTTCCAAAAGACACAGATGAATTTAAAGAAAGTGGTCTAACACCCTTGCCTTCTGATCTTGTTAAAGCACTGAGGGTTAAGGAATCTCCCATTCATTTTGAATGCAAGCTTGTCGAGATGGTTCACTTGGGTGACCAACCCGGATCGGGCAATTTGGCCATTTGCAAGATTGTAAGATTTCACATCGATACAAGTCTTTTGGATCAAGAAAACAACATCGACCCAAGAAAGATTTCCCACATTGCAAGAAATGGCAAACAATTCTACACCAAGGTGGACCAAGAAAGTCTTTTTATTATAGATGAAAAACTTCAGACTGTGATAGCTTAAGACCATGTTCCCCATCATCTTACAAACCAAATGGATCACCATTTCCTCATACGGAGTGATGCTGGCCATCGCTTTGTTTGTGGGTCTTCATGTGGCTCAAAAAAACGCCAAAACTTTGGGCTTTGACCCCAAGCGGATTGAAAGTTTCTCAATGTGGTTGATCGTGGTCGGTGTGTTGGGATCACGTTTTTTATATACATTCGTTGAACACCCAGACCAATACCTGAGCAAACCCTTTAAATTTTTTGCTTTTCAGGAAGGAGGTTTAAGTTTCACCGGGGGACTCATTTTTTCAATTGTGCTCACCGTTGTTTATTGCTTTAAGAACAAAATCAATTTTTTTAAGCTGGCTGACACACTCAGTCCTTCCGTGGCCATTGGTTTTAGTATTGCCAAAATCGGTTGTTTCTTAACCGGCTGCTGTCACGGCAAAGTCTGTGATTTACCTTGGGCCGTTGTGTACACAAACCCTCAATCCAATGCGAGACCCTTGGATGTAGGATTGCACCCTTCCCAGATTTATGAATCCATCGCAACGCTGTTGATTTTTTTCTTTTTGATGCACGTTTTTAAAAAACGTAAGTTTGACGGTCAGATCTTCTTATTGTTGCTGATCGTATACGGCATCGCTCGATCATTGCTGGAATTTGCTCGAGGAGAACCTGGATTTTTGGGTGCTCTAACAACGGCGCAATTTTTAAACATCCCCATGATTGTTGTGGCCACTGTTTTGTATGTTTATTTATTCAAAAAATCCAATTGAAACATCGCCGATTCAATAAATTCAGGAACATAAAAAGCAAACCCTCTTTGAGACAACCTTCAAAACCAATGACCTTTAACTCAATTGGTTATTTTGAAAAATATAAGAATTCAATCACCTTTAAAGACATCACATCAAAAAAAACATTCCAAGTGCTTTCAAAGCAACATGTCATAGAGCATTTTGGAGATTTTATTTACAAAGTTATACTTAAAAAAACTCCTGGCAAACACCATGTCATTTTAGAGCTTGTTTTTTTGGGACACATTCGCCAACACATCACGGATTTAAACATCGTGATTGCCCAACACGGCATTGCCATAGAAAACCAAACCAATGACAATTGTGAAATCAAGGCGCAAGTGTCCTCGCCCATGCCTTCGCGTAAAGATTTTACACATCTACCTTTTGTCACAATAGATGGTGAAGACGCAAAAGATTTTGACGATGCAGTATGCTTGGTTGGCACAAACAAAGTGTACGTGGCCATCGCCGATGTGGCTCACTATGTTTTACCAAACTCTTCGATTGATCTTCAAGCCTGTCAAAGAGGCAACAGTTTTTATTTTCCTGGCAATGTTTTTCCAATGTTGCCAACAACCCTCTGTGATGATTTATGCAGCTTAAGACCCAATGAAAACAGATTGGCCATCGTGGTTGAACTTGAATTTGATCAAACCGCAAGAGTGATCAAACACAGTTTTCACGAAGCCGTCATTTGTTCAAAAGCCAGATTAAACTACAACGAAGTGCAAAAACTTTTATCAGATAAATACAACCCTTCGATCGATCAAACCATCAGCGACATGCTGTTAAAGCTTTTTAAGATCACCCAAACCATTCGATCTCATAGAATGAACTTAGGATCCATTGATTTTGACCTTCCCGAGACCAAAATTATTCTCGATGATCATGGCAAAGTTTATGACATTCAATCCATTCACCAAAACGATGCACAAAAAATGATCGAGGAGTTAATGCTCATTGCAAACAAAACCGTTGCTCAATTTTTGCTTAAAAATAATTTTTTACTCATACACCGCGTTCATGATGGTCCCGACCAGAGTAAAATCTTTAAACTATTAAAGACCATTCATGATCACCCGTCCATCTGCTCACTTCGACCAAATGTGCTTAGGGCCATGCCGATTCATCAATGGTTTTTACATTTAAGTCCCATCGGCAAAAGACTTCTGCTTAAAACCATGTCACAAGCCTATTATTCAACCCAGGAGCAAGCGCATTTTGGTCTTGCCTTTGACCAATACATTCACTTCACCTCGCCCATTCGAAGGTATGCCGATTTGATCAACCACCGTTTACTTAAAGATTGCCTGCACAATAAAAAGCCTCATGCTTACTTTCCGACTCAGTTTTCATCCCTACACAACGTCTGTGTTCACATATCTCAAACCGAAAGAACGCAGCAAAAAGCAACCTGGGATTATCTCGAACGATGTGGCGCCAGATTGCTCTGTAATCAGATTGGACAACTGTACGACTGCACAGTTAACCACATAGGACCTTACGTCATACATGTCACTGTAAAGTCAAAACCCATTGAGGGAATGATCAAAGTTGATCAACTTAGGGCTTATGTTTTTGAACCCAGAAGCGGTCTTTTAAAGCACAAAAAATTAAACAAAATGATTTGCATTGGTGATGCATTAAGCGTAGTACTCAAAAAAGTGGATTTAATTCATGGAACCATCGAATTTAGCCTCAAAAACTGAAACTCAAAAGTCAAAAAAACGATTAAGCCCCAAAGACATTCTTGGTTTGTTTGGACCTGGCATTGTGGTTGCCGCAACTGGCATTGGGGCGGCTGACATCATCGCCTCGTCTTTGGCCGGAACAAAATATGGACTGATGGTTGCTTGGGCTGTTGTTTTTGGAGCCTTCATTAAATTCATTGTCAACGAAGGCATTGCACGTTGGCAACTGGCCACACAAACCACCTTGATTCAAGGCTGGGTCAAGCATCTGGGTAAACCCTTGACCTTTGTGTTTTTACCCTATCTAGTTTTTTGGTCCTTTATGGTCTCGGGCGCTTTGATCAATTCAACGGGAATGGCCGCCAATTTAATTTTCCCACAATTGACGATTCGCCACTGGGGCATCATTCACTCGCTCATCACATTTTTGATGGTTTGGTATGTCAGTTATGAAGGTTTTGAAAAATTCATGGGATACGTCACCGGCATCATGTTTACCGCCATCATTGGTTCAGCCCTATTGGTCAAACCCGAATTATCGATTCAAAATTTCATACCCCAGGTGCCTTCGGGCTCTTTGCCCTTTTTATTGGCCGTTATCGGAGGTGTTGGGGGAAGTGTGACCGTATTGAATTACGGGTATTGGATTAAAGAAAAGGGTTGGAATCAAAAATCACATCTTAAAAGAATCAAATTCGATTTGGCGAGCGCCTACATCCTCACAGCCATTTTTGGTTTAAGCATCGTCACCATTGCATCATATGTGAAACCAGAAAGTGTGGATGGCAACAAAATGCTTGTGGGATTGGCCAGCAATATGAAATTGGTTGTCGGTGAGCTGGGTTATTGGGTTTTTGCCTGCGGTTTATGGACTGCGGTTTATCTCTCCATGCGTGGTGTTTGGCAGGGTGTGCCCTTGCTGTTTCAAGATTTTATGCAATCGATACGCCCCATCAAGGAGCCTAAAAAATATTTTAGATATTTTTTAATTTTCATGTCGTTCGCACCATTAAGCACGCTTTGGACAAAAAACCCTGTCTATTTCATCATGGCTTATGCCATCACGGGCGCATTGTTCATGCCTTTTTTGGCGTTCACTTTATTGTTGCTTAACAACAAAACAAGGTTGGTGAAAGAATTTAAAAACACACTTTGGATTAATCTTGGATTGTTGATTGCGCTTGGGCTTTTCATTTATTTGTTTGCAGATGAAACGATCAAGCAATTCAATAAATATTTTCCTTAAAGACTTAGGTGGTTAACTTTTTGACCATCACAATAAAGCTGCCTGTTAAAAGTAAATTAAGAGCCAGGGATAAAAAGGCCACGGCCACAAACGGCCCCTGTACACCGTAACTTAAGGA
>JAYRVV010000179.1:0-3615 GCA_041918415.1 Bdellovibrionota bacterium
CGTTCATTTTTTATCGTTTTTTCATTCGACAAAAACAACCCCCCGACACCTTTGTTTATGTTTTGATCGGTCTCATCACGGGCTTTGCGGCTTCGGTGATGAGGGTTTCCACTGCATGGGGCATGGATCCGGTTTATGAACTCAATGCTCGAAGGCTTTTAACCGAAGGTATGATCACTTTTTTTGTCATGGGTATCGGTGGGGTTTTGTTTCCTCTTTTTTTTGGCTTTCAAAAACAACCTCAATTGTCCAATGACAAACAATTTTTCAATAAACAAAAAATAAAACATCTCTCTTTGGCTGTGATGCTATTGATGTGTTTGATTTTAGAATTTTGGATTTCACATAAAATTGTTTACTGGTTAAGGTTTATTCTGATTTCTTACTATTTCATTTTTGATTTGAAACTGTTTAAAAAGCCCGTGCAAAAGGGCCACCAGACCAAAATGCTGTGGGTTTCGATGTGGATGGTTTGGTTAACTTTCTTGGGCATTGCTTTTCATCCCGAATACAGAACAGATACTTTACATGTTTTATTCATTGCCGGGTTCTCGCTGATGATCTTTGGTGTCGCCACAAGAGTGATCCTCGCGCATGGTGGGCATGACCTCCAATTGGAAAAAACCTCAGCGACCCTTCTTTGGGTGATGATCATCTTGATTTTTTCCACAGTGGCCAGAAGTTTGGCCAGTGTTTTTTACAGTCACTATTTTGAATTTCTATCTCTAGCCTCATTTTTATTCATGCTTGCCCTTGCCATGTGGTCGGCAAGGTTTTTAAGCAAGGTGTTTGCAAAGAGGCTTTAACCTCATGTTTTTTAACCTGTTTTAATTTCAAGAACTTACATGGCTTAACAAACATTTTTAAGGCTAACGTTCATCATGCATTTGGAAAAAATTCTTGTTGTGCTTTGAATCATGGTTGTGCTAAGTCTTTTGATCAAAAGGGGTGGTATGAAAAAAGGCCTTGTTGTATTTGTAATGTGTCTTTTGTCTTTGGCATGCTCGGATCATGAAAGTGTTGTACATGATCGTTCATCAACCCGATCAATCCAAAATGTTTCACTTTCAAGCGTTTCAAGTTGTAACAGCGAACTTGATCCCAACATTCAAGTTTGTGATTTGGATTTGGACGGCAGCGGATCTGTGACTGCGGTCGATGTCGTTTATTTAAGAAGAAAAATATTAAATCCTTCTGGCAACACACTTGAAAACAAAACATATGACATAAACGGCGATGGATCTGTGACTGCAAAGGATGTTTTGCTTTTTCAAAAATACATTTTAGGCCTTGTGGATGAAAATGCATTCGTCACATGTGATTGTTTAAAACATCTGCCAAGCACCCATCCTCGCGCCTGCCGTTTTGATGACCATCAAGCACGTTCATACAAGGACAACGGCTCAGGTACAAGCACAGACCCATACCGTATTTACACTGCTTTGGCTTTGGCATCTTTGGCAAGCGAGAAAGAACTTGTGCACGTTTATCAGCTTTGTCAAAACATCGATTTAAATTCGTTCTACTCAAATGACCATGACTATTTTTTTATTCAATCTCAATTCAAGGGTGAGTTTGATGGCAACGGTTTTACGATTGATGGTTTCACATTAAAAAATCAAAACAATGGCGCTCATGAAGGCATGGGTTTGTTCAAATCTCTGGAAGAACACGCTTTGGTTCATGACCTTACGTTAAGCAACGTTTCAATCAACTTAAGTGAAAACACTCAACCCGTGGGTGGCCTGGTGGGGGTATTAAAAAACAACGCACGAATTGAAAACGTCAGTGTACAGGGCAACATCCAATCTGATCATGCAACAGGCGGCATTGTGGGCCAAATGCAATCTGGTGAAATTCTACAAGTTAAAAGTCAGGTTCGCCTTAACTCAAAAGCCAATGCTGGCTTAGCCGTGGGTGAGATTGCTTTGGATGCCCTAAACCTTGGATCACCGTTTGCGATTTTACAAAACATTCAAACGAGCGGAGAAATAGAGCATGCTTTACATGCGGGTGGCGTTGTTGGCGTGATTGAAAACAATCAATCACTGGGCGCTGTTTTATTGGAAAATTCACAGTCTGATGCACACATTCAATCCGCTTTAAATTGTGTGGGCGGTCTGGTGGGCAAGGCCACAGGACAGACGACACAAATACTGCGATCTCAATTTAAGGGCCGTGTTGATGTTTTAAATTTGTCCTGTGTGGGTGGCCTGGTGGGTGAACTGGATGAGGCTTATCTTTTTGAGTCGATCAACGAAGGCCACATCACGGGCCAAGACATGGTGGGCGGTGCAATTGGACATATGAATAATGGTTTGGTCGTGAAAACAAAAAACAGAGGAATTGTTTCTGGAGCCAATCAGACGGGAGGGTTTGTCGGACTTGTCAAAGGGGGCAAAATCGAATTCTCTTCATCAAGCACGATGGTCAGTGGCTTAAAAGCAAGCGGTGGTTTTGTGGGTGAACTTCAAGGTGGCAGCATAAGGTACAGCCACAGCGATGGAAGCGTTCAAGGCAATGTGATGCCCAGCGAACACATGGGAGGTTTTGCAGGGCTCGTTCAAGGCGGCATGATTGAGTGGTCTTATTCAAACGCCAATGTTTCATCCAACCATGTGGGTACTGGAGGTTTGATCGGTTCAATCATCGCCGATCAAAACGTTGACATCATGAACTCATATGCATTAACCAACACGATTCAATCTTCCCAAAACAACACGGGTGGCCTGATCGGTCTGGTTTCAGGATTAAACCCCGTAAACATTGAAAACACTTACAGTTGGGTGGACCTTATGAACGGACAAGATCATGTTGGGTCATGGTTAGGCCTTGAAGATCAAAACAATCTGACAGTTAAAAACAGTTTCACCTTGGTAAGACAAATGAGAGGACAAAAGCACGTGGGCAGCGTTGTGGGAAAACCTTTCGGTTTTGCTCTTTCGCAAATTTATTACACATCAACTTACGTTTGCCAAAGTGACTGTAACCAATTGGGCATTTTGGTTTCAAATCATCATGATTTTTATCAGCCTACAAATCCACCCCTGAATCAATGGACGTTTGAACCCCAGGCTTGGTCAGTCGACGGCCAAAACCCGCCCTTCATTGCATGGGCAAGGTAGGCTGTGATTTGGCAGGTTCGTGGGCACACCAAGGCTCTTCGCTTAGATAATCACCTGTGGTTGCAAATGCACGCGAACGTGAACCACCACAAAATGCTTTAAATTCACACACAGCACACTTACCTTTAAGTTTGCTTGGATCACGCAAATCTTTGAACACAGGATGGTAACGATAAATGTCGCACAAATCATCAACCAATACATTGCCCGCTTTTTTTTCTAAAAAACCACTTGGATAAATGTCTCCATTGTAAGCAATGAACATAAAACCATTGCCTGAACCAACCGCCCTTGGTGCCAGCCCCATACCACCGTGCGGTCCGTGCGCTTGAGTGAGTTTGTGTTGATGCTGCTTGGCCCCTTCTTGTGTGACAAAATATCTTCGGTAATGTGGGGCTTCTGTCACTTTGATAACAAATGCGTTTCTTTGATGAATGTCGTATAAAATTTCAAATGCTTGTTCGGTTAATGCTGGGGAAAGATGGGTCAA
>JAYRVV010000180.1:0-5497 GCA_041918415.1 Bdellovibrionota bacterium
TTCTTCTTTAATGTAAACGCTCATAGAACGTGCATTTCATCAAAACTTAAATGTCTAAAGTGATAAGGACAGCCCTCTTCATAAAAACGAAACACCCTTTGATCAAATTTAAACGAATCAAGGCAAAAGTGATTAATGAAAACATCTTCTTCACTTCTTACCCTGCTAAGCGCAACATAGGCCTGACCTGTTTCCCATAATCCTTTTAAGTCAACTTCCACCTGATTTAAAGTTGCACCTTGTGCTTTGTGAATGGTCATGGCCCAGGCCAAACTCAGAGGAAAATTGGTCATTGTGGCCATGACTTTTCCTTCACCGTTAAGGTAGGAAAACGTAAATGGCTCAATGTTAATCAACCTGTTGTTGATTTTAACTTCAACACAGTCCTTGTGAATTTTTTGAATCACACCAACACTGCCGTTGACAAACCTTGACATGGGGTCGTTCACACGAGTCATCACGAGAGCTCCAACTTTAAGCTCAAGCACCATGTCTATGGGTGCATTTTTTATTAAATAATCCGTGTAAGGAACTTGCCCCTCTAGCTTGGTTTCAAACTCATGCTTTTCACTTTGTATTTGAGCCAACATTTGCTTGTTAAACGAAGAGACCTTTTGCTTGTAAGGAAAGATCTTGGTGGAGTCCGATGGTGCTTGAAGATTAACTCTGCTTTCTAAAAAACTTTTCACTTCGTCATCGATGTTGGCCCATCTGATTTTTTCCAAGACTTTTTGGAAATACAAGGACTGAGTTCTCATGGGGGTTTTGAGCAAAATAGGCAAAAACTGAGACTCATCCCAAACCTCGTGCATGAAGGCCCAATCTTTTTCAAGGCCAACGGGCGGTAATTGTGCAAAATCTCCACAAGCGTAAACCGTTAAACCACCCCACACTTTATTGGGGTCTTTGACGGTTCTTGCAATTCTCTCGCCCAAGGCCAGCACATCTCCTGAAAGCATGGACACTTCATCAAGGACGAGCAATTTAGATTTTTCTATTCTTTTGACAAGGCGCTTGTTTTCTAAAACTTCTTCAATTGCATTATTTGAATTTAAAATTTTTGGTGTTAAGCCAAAAAAACTGTGAAACGTTCGACCCGACATGATAACCGCAGCCGCACCGGTAGATGCCAAAACGGCAAGCTCATTCGAGGCACTCTTGTACTGCTCCATCAAAGACTTAAGGAGAAAGCTTTTTCCTACCCCTGCCCCACCGGTTATGAAACAATTGGAAGCTTGCGAAAATAGTAAGTCTCTGGCCTTGATCTGACACGGGCTAAACTCCATGCCAATCCAAGTATCAAAGCATGATCAGTTTGAACAGGTTTTAAACCAATTCAAACAACGTAAACGTTCGGGCTAAATTTCTAACTATTGTTATTTTATCCAAATCCAGGCCCGTTAAACTGTTGAGTTCTTGCAGCGAGCATTCTCGAAGCATGGTTATGGATGGAATCCCAATTGAAAAAACCCTTTGAATGTCTCGGTAGTTAAGTTTTTTGTTTTTACATAAATGTTGATAAAAGGCGATCACGTTAAGAACGGCCAATGAATGTCCTCTGATGTTTAAATCAAAATGAACGCTGATTGGATCAAAAGCCTTTTTGAGATTGGATACATCTTGCAGACTCAATCTAGTTGTACGGTTGTTTTTAATTTTCATCAATTCTTTTTTAAATTTTGCCAAATTGGAGGATTGTATTTCCAATTTCATTTCTTTCACTTTTGGCATCATGAAATCCGTAATCAAAATCATGACCTCAACGACATCTTTACTGAGCAAACCGGAGCCCAGAGCCTTAACATAGCGAGACAAGGGTCTTAAATGCATTTTTGCAATTTCAACAAAGGTTTCTTGAGCAACTTTGATTGAATCTTTATTTAGCGTTTTGTCACCTTTGGCTTTGTAGCGTGACTTGCTTCCCATTTGAATCTCTTCAAAGGCAAGATCCAAGTCCGAAAGAAAATCATCCTTCAAAGCGTGTTCGTTCACGACTGGCGGCAGTATCCTTGTAACAACAGTTGCTGTGGCTGGCTTCATTTTTTCTCCTTGTATTAAATCCAATAATGCATATCCAAAATGCACATAAATGTTGTGTTTGCTAATGTAATGTATTGCACATTATTGTCAAACTTTATTATCATTTTCAAGCACTTAGAAAAATCAGATGGTCATCATTAAAAAATATCATTCACTTTATTTGATTTATTTATCTTAAAGTAGTAGCTAGTGCGCGCAAAGATCTAAACACTGACAGGAGTTAAAAATGAAAAAATCCATCTTGAGCATCGCCCTTTCTTTGTGCACAGTTGGTAGTGCAAAAACTTTTGTATCGATCGGAACTGGAGGCATGACCGGCGTCTATTACCCAACGGGAGCATCGATCTGTCAAATGATCAATAAAAGCAGCAAAGAGCTCCGTTGTACGGTTGAATCCACTGGTGGGTCCGTTTACAATGCCAATTCGCTTGAAAGCAACGCCTTGGATGTGGGCATCATTCAGTCAGATGTTGTTTATTTGGCCAAAGAAGGCAAAGACAATTTTACTAAAAAAAGCGAAAAAATTAGAAGCTTGTTTTCGATCTATACTGAACCCTTGACTTTGGTGGCCCGTAAAGACGCAAACATTAAAACCATTTTTGATCTTAAGGGAAAACACGTGAATGTGGGCAATGCGGGTTCAGGACAAAGAAGAACCGTAGAAACTCTGTTCAAGGCCTGTGACATCAAAATGTCAGAGTTAAAGTCTGCCTCAGACTTAAAGGCTTCAGAAATGCCTGATGCCATGAAAGATAAAAAAATTGATGCTTATTTCTATGTTGTGGGCCATCCTACGGCCAACATTAAAGACATATCTGCCACGATGGACATCAACATTGTCCCCGTTGAAGGGCCTTGTGTCGACAAACTTATAAAGGACAACCCTTACTTTGTTCGCTCTGTCATTCCCGGAGGGCTTTACAAAGGAAGTGAAAAAGACACCGTGAGCTTTGGCGTGACAGCATCACTGATGACCTCAACCAAGTTAAATGACCAAGCTGCCTATGAGATTGTCAAAACCGTGTTTGACAATTTGGATGCATTTAAAAAATTACACCCCAGTTATAAAGACATTTCACACAAATCCATGTTGGAAGGCTTAACTGCACCCTTACATGTCGGCGCACAAAAGTTTTTCAATGAAAAGGGCTTGGCAAAGTAACCTAGCTAAATCATGACAAGGGAAAAATTCATAGGCCTTGTGGCCTTTTTGTGGTCGGTGTTTCAGCTGGTCATTGTTAAATTGACCATCAATGACACCTTGGTCAGAAGCATCCATTTGGGTTTTGCTTTGATTTTAATTTATCTTACGACCTACACCTTTAAAAATAAAAAAAACCTAGCGTGGATTGATTACTTGCTTTCCTTATGTGCAGGCTTAGGTGGCATGTACTTGTTTTTAAACTACAAAGAGATTGTCCAGCGCTCAGGTATGCCAACTTCGTTGGATTTATTCATGGGTGTCATGACGATTGCGCTTTTGCTTGAAGCGGCCAGAAGGACACTGGGCTTCGCAATCGTTTTAATCTCAGTTAGCTTTTTGGCCTATTGCTATTTTGGCCCACATTTGCCTGATCTCATTGCTCATCGGGGTGCCTCCGTTTCTAAAATTGTAAGCCATATGTATCTTGAAACTGAGGGCATTTTTGGCGTACCCATTGCCGTATCGGCCAGTTTTGTTTTTTTATTTGTGTTGTTTGGTGCTGTGTTGGATCGAGCTGGTGCGGGGCATTTTTTCATGCAATTGACCTACACCTTGCTTGGACGCTTTAGGGGTGGCCCGGCCAAAGCCGCGGTTGTGGCCTCAGGCCTAACCGGGATGATATCAGGCTCCTCCATCGCCAACACAGTTACAACCGGTGCTTTTACCATTCCATTAATGAAAAAAATTGGTTTTAGTCCTGAGAAGGCCGCTGCGATTGAGGCTTCCTCCGGAATCAACGGCCAACTCATGCCTCCCGTGATGGGCGCA
Source organism: Bdellovibrionota bacterium (assembly GCA_041918415.1). Lineage (GTDB taxonomy): Bacteria > Bdellovibrionota_G > JALEGL01 > JALEGL01 > JALEGL01 > JAYRVV01. Next base: position 4,013 of record JAYRVV010000180.1, read on the forward strand.
GCTGCGTTCATCATGGCTGAATTTTTGGGTGTGCCCTACATTGACATCGTCAAGGCTGCGTTCATACCTGGCATCATTTCTTACGTTGGATTGTTTGCACTGGTGCATTTTGAATCGGTGAAACTTGGCATTGAGCCCATTGAAAAATCCAAAATCCCTGATTTTTGGCCCACCGTTCGATCAGGTTTTCACTTTTTAATACCCGTTATCATTCTTGTTTATGCCTTGGTCATCAAAGAAACATCTGCAACCTTGGCGGCATTTTATGGAACCCTATCCAGCGCCATCATCTTGATTGGCCATCATATGGTTCAGACCAAAAAGCAAAACTCCCAATTGTTGTTGGGTTTTATCAATGGCATGAAAGAACTTTTTAGTTCAATGATCGAGGCCGGCAAAAACATGTGCACCATCGCTTTGGCCACTGCGCTCGCGGGCATTATTGTGGGATCAATTTCATTAACAGGACTCGGTCAGAGCTTACTGGAAATCATACAAACCATTTCCGGTGGTAACTTTTATGTTGTTTTGATTCTAACCGCATTGTCCTCCATCATACTGGGTATGGGTGTACCAACCACAGCCAATTACATCATCATGGCTTCACTGCTTGCCCCTGTGCTGATCGAACTTGGACAAAATGCAGGCATGCTGATTCCGGCCATCGCCGTTCACATGTACGTTTTTTATTTCGGTATATTGGCAGACGTCACACCACCTGTGGCATTGGCTGCTTATGCCGCGTCTGGCATAGCACTTTCGAATCCATTTAAGACTGGTTGGATTGCGTTTACGTATTCCATTCGTACAGCCATTTTGCCCTTTATTTTTCTTTTTAACACGCGCATGCTCATGCTCATTGGCGTACAAGAAGGAGGTTCTCCCCTAAATCCAGCCGATTGGATATGGGACAACAACACCCTCTCAATTCTATACACATTTTTGATTTCAAACATTGGCATGATTGCCTTTGTGTCTTTCATCGTGGGTTGGTTTAATGCCAAATCAAGCATCGTGGAACGCCTTTTGTTTTTATTGGTTTGTGCAAGTTTACTAAGACCGATGTTGACCACTCGCCTCCTTGGCCTTAGCAACCATTACCTTGGTACTTTACCGTTTGTTGTTTTATTTTTTGCATTGATCTTTATTCAATCCCTTAGAAGTCAAAAAATCAAAACCACTGGCTGATCGATGAGAACGTTCAAAAGTCACGGTGATGGTCAATTTTCTATGGATCAGTTTAAAAAAATTGGTTCAAACGTTGTTTTTGAAAAAGATGTTTTGGTGTTTCATCCTCAAAACATTGAAATAGGAAGCAATGTTTACATTGGCCATCGAAGCATGATCAAGGGTTACCACAAAGGTTCAATTGTGATCCATGACAATGTTTGGATCGGGCAAAATGTTTTCATTCATGGTGCAAACCAAATCACCATTGGAAACAATGTTGGAATTGGCCCGAATGTAACCATTTTCACATCACAA
>JAYRVV010000181.1:0-1535 GCA_041918415.1 Bdellovibrionota bacterium
TGGCACTTTTTGAGGCCCTCTAGAATTTACGAGTTTCTAAAAAACAAAAGTATTTAGTAAAATATTTTAAAAAAAAATATTAAAGCCCAGTGTGCTTGATGAGCGATTCATGGGAAAGTAAACGATGCTTTGGGTATGCTTTTGAAATATCATTTTTTAACTCACCAATACTTGTTAAAACACAGGTGTGCATCTGATCAAAATCAAATATTTCCTTGGCCGCTTCTATGGAAGATTCGTAGGTCACGGATTCAATTCTGGATGTGTACAGTGCCAAGTCCTCATCGCCTAGACCCACAAATTTGTTAAAAATCATTTTTTGCAAAAGTTTTTCAGGAATATCAATTTGAAAAGGAAACGATTTGATCAAATTGTGTTTTGTAAATTCATGCAAACTTTTGGGTAAGCCTTTTTTAAAGACAGCTTTTTTAAACAAATCGATGCTTAAATCAATGGCCGCCAGCGTGTCTTTGATTTTGACATACGTGTACAAGTACATCAAACCTCCATGGCGTCTTAAATCAAGCGTTCCATAAGCACCGTATGACCAGCCACGTTTGACACGAATTTCTTGCATGTATTGGGCTTGAAAGAGTGGACCAGCAAATGCTGTGAAAAAAACCTGCAAAGGAAGGTGTAGAGGATTTAAAATGCTCGGTCCGTAAAACCCAAGTAAAAAATGGCTTTGACTTCGCTCAGGCTTATCCACCACCACCGTTTGATAGGGGCGTTTTGTTTGATTAAATGTCACTTCTAAAAGTTTTGATGACGAAGGTAGGTTTTTTAAAATGGCTTGGATCACTTTTTCAGCTTGGTTTAAATCAGTGTCACCCGCAAAGCCAAAACTCAAAAGATCTTGGCTAAATGTATCTTGATGGCATTGAACAATGTCTTGGTATTGAATGTTTTCGATGCTTTGAAGTGAGCCAAGCTCATCTTGTCCATAGGGATGGTTGTTGTAAACCAGTCTTTCAAAAGCCATCTTTGTCAAAAGCGAATCGTTTTCAAGTTGTAAATGAATTTCGCTTGAGATGTCTTTTTTAAGCTTTTCAAGCTCAAGGGGGTTAAACAAAGGCGAGGTAAATAGATTTTTAATTAGCTCAATCACTTTGTCCAAGTTGTGTGAAAGAACTTCAACATCAAAAATGGTTGAGTGATAACCCACATCAAAATCAATGGATGCACCTAAGCGTTCAAGCTCTAAATTAAATTGGCTGCGATTGTGTTGTTTGGTTCCCCAGAGCATGTAATCACAGGTTAGCGAAAACAGACCTTGCTTGTCTTGGGGATCATGAATCAGGCCCCGATGCACAATGATTTTTATAAAAACCAAGGGTCGATCATGTTTGGAAATGATCAATGTTGGGCGATGACAAATATCTTGCCAATTGGGAATTTTCATTTCGGCTTTCCTATCACGCAGGTGGACTTTTCTTTAATCAGGTAGGTTTTGGCCACGCGAAGCAAGTCATCTTGGGTGACGCTTTTGAGCTCATCAATTTTTTTAAACAAATGAGCATAGTGCCCTCCAACCA
>JAYRVV010000182.1:0-19657 GCA_041918415.1 Bdellovibrionota bacterium
CATTGCTCCGATTAGCCGGCGGGCTCGCACATGAAATCGGCGATCCGCTGAACGCCATTTCACTGCATGTCGAAATTTTAAAGAAACAAATTCACAAACTACAAGAATCCCAAAGGGAACCGCTGCAAGAAACGGTTCAAATCATTCCATTGAAATTTGCCCCGGCTTCTGACACCGCAGAAAAAGTTAAGAAAATTTTTGATATTGGATCTTCTGCACAAAAAATTCCAAACCCAAACACACCGCCGGATTCCATTTCTGATGCCGGACAGTTTATTTCAAACATCATTCCTGACGAACGAACCAACTCACTCATCATCGTTGCCAACCAAGAAGGCTTGAGAAGGGTCAAAGAGGTTATTGATCAAATCGATCAAACCATGAAAGACCAAACCGGCAAAGGTTATGTTCATGTCCATTACCTTCAATACGCCGATGCTGTGGAACTGGCGGCCACTTTGTCTGGAGCCAGCTCGTCAAAATCCAACAACAATCAAAACAGACGTGGCAGTACCAGTAACATGTTCACGCAACAAAACAACCAGGCCAACCAACCTCCATTTAGACCCATGCCTGATCAACAAAACACCGGTGCTAGCATTTCAGAAAATATAAAAATCATAGCCGATGCGCCAACGAATTCATTGATCATCTCAGCATCTCCTGCGGAATATGAATCTCTCATTCCGGTCATCAACAGACTTGATATTCGAAGACCACAAGCCTTTGTCGAATCCATGATCATGGAAGTGGACATCGATAAAGCCGCTGAATTTGGAGCTGCCGCCAATTTGGGTGGAAGTGTAAAAAGTGGAAAATTGTTTGGCGCCACCAATTTTGGATCGACCAGTTCAATATTTGTACCATCCGATCCCACTGGGCTTCAAGGCCTAACCACGGTTTTGCAAGGACCCACGTTTGACATACCCTTGGCCGGCGGAGAATCGTTAACCATCCCTACCTATGGCGGTTTGTTTCGTGCCATGCAGTCCAATGGAACCATCAACGTATTATCCACACCAAATATTTTAACTCAAGATAATGTTGAAGCACAGATCGTGGTCGGCCGAGTCGTGCCTTTCATCACCGCTCAAGGCCGCGACGTCAACAATCAACCCATTAACCAAATTCAAAGAGAAGACGTTGCCATCACTTTAAAAATTACGCCCCAAATCAATTCTTCAGATGAATTAACATTGAATATTTTCCAAGAAAGCCAGGACCTTGTGCCCGGCGCAGATCTGGCCACTTTTGGACCAACCACTTCTCGAAGATCCGCTCAAACAACCGTACTGGTCAAAGACGGACAAACCATCACCGTGGGTGGCTTGATCAACGACACAGTTCAAACATCCATCAATAAAGTACCTCTGTTGGGCGACATACCCATCTTGGGCTGGCTCTTTAAATCAAAATCAAAAATAAAACGAAAAACCAGTTTGGTTATTTTCATCACACCGCACATCATTCGCTACCCCCAGGACATGGAAAAAATCACGTTGAGAAAAAATGAGGAGAGAAGAAAATTTCTTCAATCCAACAACATCAAAGACATTCATTCCAATCAAGATCTTGAAGGAAAGATTAAAATCACCAAAGCTTCGCAGCCTGTTGAGCCCACGCAGGTCATTGAACCGGTTGCACCTGTTTTGAACAACACAGCAACCCCTCAAAGCGATGTGACTGACAAATCAAAGCAGGATGGCAAGGAGCCCCAAATCATTGAAATTTTGCCGCCTTTGGAAACTCAAAAACAAGAAACACCAATAACTGAAAATCAACCAGACGCTCAACCGCAAGACAACACCAAGCAAGAAACCATCAACCCACAAGCACAAACGCCATGAAACCGATTCATCCAAAAGAAGAAAAAACCATACACAACAAAGACGAGGTTACACAGCAATGGACCATGCCTGATGCAAAGTCGAGCTCGATTACGATGGAACAAACAAAAACCTTGGTGGGGCAAGATATTGGATCGATCATTTTAAAAGTTTCTACTCTCAAACCTGAACAGCTTGCTGAAGCCATGGCTCAAAACCAAGGCGACGATGAAAATTTGTGTGAGTTTTTGATCAAGAAAAAATGGGTCACACCAGAGCAGCTGACTCAGGCTTTGAGTCTTCAACTTTCGATTCCGCCTGCGCATGGCATGATTAAAAACAATATCGACCCTGCATGGATTAAACAAATACCCATCAACTTTGCAAAAAAATTCTCATTGATACCGGTCGATCACGATGGCATCACTTACACCGTTGCCGTTCCAAACGCAAAATCTTTACCGGCCTTGGATGACTTACGTATTCTATTACAAAGCAATGTCAAACCTGTGATCGCTTTGAAAAATGACATCGTCGACCTAATCAACAAAGCTTACAATCAGGCCAGCGGAAACAATGACAACCTCAATGAAGGCTTGATGGAAGATCTTGAATCACAAGGTTTGGGTCAAGTGAACTTCAATGAAACACAAGATCTATTAGACAGTGAAGATGAAGCACCCATCATCCGACTGGTCAACGCCCTATTGTTTCAGGCTGTTAAAGAACGCGCCAGTGATATTCACATTGAACCAGGCGAGAAAGATATTTCCGTTCGATTTCGTATCGACGGCGTATTGGTTGAAATCATGCGACCACCTCGAAAAGCCCAAAACTCAATCAGTTCCAGAGTGAAAATCATGGCTCAATTGGACATCGCTGAAAGAAGAATTCCACAAGATGGTCGTATCAAGATCAAAATTGGCGGACGGGATGTCGACATTCGTGTTTCAACACTTCCAACCTCTTATGGCGAACGCATCGTCATGCGTTTGCTGGATACATCCAACGTCTTACTCGATTTGAAAGACCTTGGTTTCACCAAGGAGCAGCTCAAACACATTGAACGCATCGTCAATTTAACCCATGGCATTTTTCTTGTCACCGGTCCAACGGGTTCTGGTAAAAGCACCACGCTTTACGCTTGTATTTCGCGCATCAACTCACGAGTAAGAAACATCATCACCGTTGAAGATCCGGTGGAAATTCAACTTGCTGGCATCAGTCAGATACAAGTTAATCCAAAAGTGAATTTAACGTTTGCCAACGGATTAAGGTCAATACTTCGTCAAGATCCGGACGTTGTGATGGTCGGTGAAATTCGTGACAAAGAGACCGCAGAAATCGCCATTCAAGCCTCAAACACTGGTCACTTGGTGTTTTCCACTTTACACACCAACGACGCCGCTTCATCTGTAACACGATTGATGGACATGGGCATTGAACCCTACAAGATTTCGGATTCTCTGGTGGGTGTGATGGCTCAACGTCTAACTCGTATTTTATGTAACGAGTGTAAGGTACCTCACACACCTTCTTTGCTTGAATTGAAAGAATTGGGCGTTGATTTAAATGAGGCAAAAAATGCGACTTTTTTCCAAGCCAAGGGTTGTGCCACATGTGCAAACAGTGGCTACAGGGGTCGATCCGGAGTGCATGAGTTATTGCCCATCGATGACTCCATACGTAATTTGATTGCGTCCGGAACTGATGCCGGTTCAATCAAAAAGAAAGCTGTGGCGCTGGGAATGAGAACTTTAAGACAAGACGCTGCAATCAAAGCACTCAAAGGGTTAACATCCATCGATGAAATACTTAGAGTCACACAAGATGAATTGGAAGTCTAATGCCGGTTTTTGAATACAAGGCCATCAACGCTCAGGGAAAAAACTTAAAAGGCATTTTAAATGCCAACAATCTCTCTGATGCCAGATCCAAGTTGAAAAAAGATGGATTGTTTCCAACCGAAATCAAAGAAACCTTACAAGACAGCGCGCAAATTCCAGGCAACATCAAAATCGGGTTTAATAAAAAAGTATCCATCAATGATTTGGCCATCATGATTCGCCAACTGGCGACTTTGGTGGGTTCTGGCATTCCTTTGGTTGAATCCCTTGGCGCTCTTTCTGAACAAGTTGAAAACCTTCAATTAAAAAAAGCCATCAGTGAAGTCCGAGATCGTGTGAACGAAGGCAGCACCATGGCTGATGCCCTTAAAGCACACCCAAAGATTTTCTCTTCTTTGTTCATCAACATGATTCGTGCTGGAGAAGCCTCTGGAGCGTTTGAAATTGTTTTGAATCGATTGGCCGATTACACCGAAACTCAAAACAAACTCAAGGGCAAGGTCAATTCTGCCCTGGCCTACCCTGTTGTCATGCTCTTGATTGGTTTGGTCGCTTTGATTGTTATCTTCACGTTCGTCATTCCCAAACTGGTTCGACTGTATGATGATCTTGGACAAGCATTGCCATTACCGACTCGCTTATTGATCGGCGCCAATAAAATTTTCACCAGCTATTGGTATATTTTGTTGATCTTTGTTGTGATCATCTTTTTTTCTGTTCGATCGTATTTAAGAACTGAAAAAGGCAAATACAAATTTCACACCTTCATGCTCAACATGCCCTTGTTTGGACCCATGTTTAGAATGGTGTCCATCGCAAGGTTTGCCAGCACACTTTCAACTTTGTTGGCCAGTGGTGTCCCTATTTTATTGGCCATGGACATCGTGAAAAATGTTCTGAACAATTTGGTTTTAAGCCAAGTGATTGAAAAGGTCACACAAAATGTTAGAGAAGGCGACTCGATATCCGAGCCGCTCAAGCGATCAGGAGAATTTCCACCATTGGTCACACACATGATTGCCGTTGGAGAAAAGACGGGTGAGATCGAAACCATGCTTTCAAAAATCGCAGAATCTTACAACAATCAAGTTGAACAAAAAGTCAACACCATCACATCATTGATTGAACCCATCATGATGGTGGTGTTGATGGTGGGAGTAGGCTTTGTGGTGTTTGCGGTCATGCTACCGATTTTCAACATGAACCAGGCATTACAATAGGTTTTTAAAACAACAAAACTTTAAGGAGGAAAAAAATGAAACATCAACCAAAAAAACATAACAAGGGCTTTTCGCTCATTGAGCTGATCGCTGCATCGATCATTCTGGCATTGCTTGCAGGTGGAGCTGCCATTGGAATCAATGGTTTTTTGAAAAAAGCCAAAATCAATGCTGCCAAATCTGAAATTTCAACGTTTGATCAGGCCATCAGTCTTTTCCACTTGGAATGTGGCTTTTACCCAAGTGATTTGATCGATTTGATTCGAGAACCTAGTTCGGGCAGAACTTGCAAAAGCTATCCGGATGATGGGTTTTTGAAAAAAAAGGAAATCAACACCGATCCATGGAATGCGACCTACAACTATGCACACCCTGGAACGCACAACACCAGTCAATACGATCTTTGGTCCAATGGTCCTGATGGGGAAGAAGGAACCAGCGATGACATCACCAACTGGGCACAAGATACTGGTGAGGAAAATTAAAAGGAATCGAATTTGAACAGAGCCAGAGCACATTCACACCACCACAACATCGTTGCTTTCACGATGATTGAACTGTTGTTCGTGATCATCATCATTGCGCTTCTGGCTCGTGTTTCCATTCCAAAATTCAACGCGATTTTAAGAGGCAATTTAAGAAACGGCGCCAACAAGATCAGCAGTTACATGCAAGCAGCATATCAAGAAGCTGTCATGAAACAAAAACGTGTCAGGGTTCGTTTTGACTTTCAGGAAAATACATTTTGGGCTGAATCCTACCAAGCGGGCCCCAGCATTGGTCTGATCAACGAAAACACAAAACTGGATGATGTTCTGATGCAACTGAACAAGAAAGCACAAGAACCGCAATTAACCAGCGAAGAAAAAATGCAAAAAAATCAATCGCGCTATCAAAAAATCGATGAAGGCTTTTTAAAACCCATGAAACTTCCGACGGGTATAAAATTCACTGGATTGTTTTTGTTCAATGAGGGGAAGAAAATTGAAAAAGAACAAACCTACATTGATTTTTTTCCTAATGGATTTTCCAACCAAGCCATCGTCTATATTGTGAACGAGTACAACAATGTATACAGCATCATTTTACCTTCTTTGGGTGGACGATGCCGTGTCGAAAAAGGTGAAGCAAGTGCGATCGACGCTTAACCATCATACAGGCTTTACGTTTCTTGAGGTCTTGGGCGCCATGCTTATTTTGTCCATGGGATTGATCGTGTTGATGGACAATCAAACGCGATCCATGAAGTTGACATCAAAGGCAAGCTCTCTGGATCAGGCCATCACACTGGCTTCAAACAAAATGAGCGAACTAACCTTAACTTCACAAACCAAAGGCATCGATGCACTTAAAACACAAGAAGAAGGTGAGTTTGAAGATGAATTCAACTCGGGATACAAGTGGAAGTATTTCAAATCGAACGTGCCCGTTCCAGATTTTGCAAAACTTCTACAGACCACAAACTCCAGTGAATCTGAAAAGAACCCGGTGGACACCTCATTGGCTGGTCCAATGCAAATTATCGTGCAAACCTGGTCTCAATCCATTTTTGAATTAAGGGTGGAAGTGCTCTGGCAAGATGGCACAAAAGAAAAATCTTACACCTTGGTCACACATTTGATTAAACCCAATGCAAGTCAAGGCATTGAACAACTGCTTCAAGGGATTCAAAATGAAGGCTCATAGAAGCAATCGAGGTTTTACATTGTTGGAAGTTTTAATGTCCAGCGTGATTTTTGCCATGATCAGTGCGTTGGCCTACGGTGCCATGTATGGAACATTTAAAACCCAAAAAACTGTTGATGATAAAACCGCCATACAAGAATTAGGTTCCAGCTTAATGCTGAAAATCAGCAGTGATTTGAATCAAACTTTTTATGTCGACAGTCAAAGACCGTTGACGGTTTTTCAGGGCAAAAACAATGGCGTTAAGGACTCCATCACTTTTTCAACGCTTTCACACATTCCATCAAAAGATGATGCAAAAGAGAGCGATCAAGCCATTGTGATTTATGAGACCGAGGAAAACCCAAACGATCCAAACTTTTTATTGCTTAAAAGAAAAGAAATTCCTTTCATCAATGCCATCACCATTCAAGATCTTTCCAGCCAGGGCGAATTCGTTACCCTTTTTAATAAAGTCACTGCATTCGATATTAAGTATCACGACAAAGACCGGGTTTTTGAACAATGGGATATTCGCTCACAAGATCATTTAAACCAACTTCCAAAATTGGTGAGTATAATACTTGAGATTCAAAACGAAAACGGACGTACGCAAAGATTTGGCACCACCGTAAACATTGCACTGTCCGAAAACCTTTCACAAGACATCCAACCCACGCCACAAGCTGCATCACCCAATCAGCCTGGCAGTAGACAAAACCAAACCAACCCAAGAAAGCCTTCGCAATGAAAAACCATGAAAGCATAAAAGGTTCTGCTGCGTTGGTGATGGTCATCATCATGATGGCCTTGGTCACCACCATTGGTGTAGAAATTGCCTATCGATCGCAAGTTTCTGCAAAACTTGTTTCAAACAGAAAAGATGAGGTCAAAGCGATGGAGTTGGCAAAGGCCGCCTTTCGGTGGTCAATGCTTAGAATTTCACTGGATGGCACGATGGATAAAATCCCGGCCATTGAAGGCACCAACATTGGGGGCTTAAAGGATGACCTATCTGAATTTCAATGGGCCATGCCTCTACCCTTTCCTTTGCCCATTGGACTAACACAAATGGAAAAGGAAAACACCCAGTTGGCAACCATGGATTTGGGTGGAACATTCATGTCCACCATTTTTGATGAATCTTCTCGCATTAACCTCAATGATGTCGGTTCCGGCGGAATTGAGTCCAATCGAACCTGGTCAGGCGCATCGTATGTGCTGGAAGATTTATTGCTTTCACCACGTTTTAAAGGCTTTGTACAAGGTCAAGATCATCGGGCCTTGTTGTTCGCCATTGAAGATTGGATTGATCAAGATGGTACGGTTAACCACACAGCCGGCAGTTTGGAAGATATTGAGTACAAAATTGATCATCCGGATTATCACATTAAAAATGGACCGTTTTACACCACCGATGAAGTGCGTATGCTTAAACCCATGAACGATGATTTTTTTGAAGAGCTTAAACCGTTCATCACTGTATATCCATTCAATGCAAGATTACCCAGACTGTCCACACAACCGGTCAGTCCCATTTCAAAAATCAACGTTAACACCGCACCAGTGGAATTGATCGCTGCCATTTTCAATCGTCAGGCATTAAGCAACCCAAAGGCAAGACTTGAATGTGCACAAATGGTGGCCAAAGCCAGACAACTGAGGGCATTTAGATCCATTAAAATCAATGACAAAGCACCAAGCTTTTTAAGTTTTTTGCAAACACAATGTGGAGCCAATTTAGAGGGCGGTGAAAATCAAAAAATCATTTCTGTTTATGTTGAACCAATTTTAGCGGTAAAATCCAATGTTTTTCGAATTGAAGCCATGGGCACAGTACAAAACACACAAAAAACAATCACGGCCATTGTGTCAAGGCAAGACCCAAAAAAACCTCAAATTTTTTACTGGAAGGTGAGTTAAAGATGGCAGAAAAAATATTAGGCTTAGACATCGGTTCATATTCCATCAAAATGGCATTGTTTGAAGCTACGTTTCGCTCTTGCGAATTGATCGATTTATATGAATCCAAACCATTTAACAGCAAAGAAAATGACCCTCAATTATTAAGAGAAGCTAAAATTAAGGCCATTCAAGACTTATTTCTTGCCCATCCATTGATGTTCAACACGGTGGTGAGCGCGCTCAATGCTCAAAACATCAGTGTCAAAGCATTAAGCCTGCCACTTGCACATCATCAAATCGACAAGGTTCTACCGTTTGAATTGGAAGGCTCAGTGCCTTTTGAAATTCAGGACGTCATTGTTGACCACTATGCTTTTGAAACTTCAAAAAACAAAACACGCCTGCTCGCGGTTTGTGCCCCCAAAAAAGTTCTCGCTGAACATTTGGATTTGTTAAAATCTTGCCAGTTGGAAGCGGCCTTTGTTGGCATGGACAGCGCATGTTTGGTCCATTTCACCGAAGGACATGCACTCAACCCACAGTCCAACTACATCCTGGTTGATATCGGACATCAAAAAACAAACATCGCCATTGTGATCGGTCACAAACTTAGGTTCGTTAGAACATTGTTTTTGGGAGGGCTTCACATCACCAACGTGATTCGAAAAGACCTTGATTTAACCTACGATCAAGCTCAAGAAGTCAAACATCAACATGGCATTGTGCAATGGTCGGGCCATCAACTAAAAACACAAGAGTTACAAAAACTTTCGCTCTCAATACAAAAAGTGCTCAGTGTGCTTTGTGCGGATCTTCGACAAACCATGGGTGGTTTTTTCACACTTGAAAGAAATGAGAACTCAAGTGAAGAAACATCCATCGAACATGTCTACCTTTGTGGCGGCTCAAGTCAGATTAAAAACATTGAACATTTTGTTCAGGAAGAAGTTCAAATTCCATGCTCACGCCTTTCTTTACCTCAAGACAAAAGTCAAGGCATGAAAGATGTTCAATTTGTACAAGCCATTTCTCTTGGACTTAGAGCGGCCGTACGCGGATCAAAAGCCAAATCGATCGTGGGCATTAATTTTAGAAAAAATGAGTTTGCTTTTGCGAAAGACCTTTCGGACATCAAAGAAAAAGCCTTCTTTTTTGGTCGATGGGTCATCGCCGTGTTTGTCTTATCGTACATTTATCAATTCATTTCAATGGTCCAACTAAAATCACAGAAAAGTCGTTTTGATAAAATGGTTGTGAATCAATTTTTAAATATTGTGCCTGACACAACAAAAAAACCAAAAAATGCAAACGAAGCGCTGCGCGAGCTCAATGCAAAAATATCTCAATACACACAGAAAGAACAAATCCTCACATCTGGTCTTGCTGATTTAACAGCATTGGACGTACTCAAAGAAGTTTCGGCTTTAATACCTAATGAAATTGCCTTAGACACGCAAGAGCTATCAATCGATAAAAACAAAATAACCGTTCGGGGCATGGCCAGTACTTTTGAAGACATTGATCAAATCATTTCAAGCTTAAAAGCAAAACCTGAATTCTCAACGATAGACATCGGCGATCGTCGAGAATCCGCCGATCAAAGAAAAACATTTGCACTAACCATCACCATAGAGGACCCCAACAAACCCAAAGACAGCCCATCAAAAAAGAAGGGAGGTAAGTAAGATATGAATACATTGCTTGCCAAGTTCAAAGATGCCCTAGGACAAATTGAAGTGTTAAAAACATATTATGATCGGCTTTCTGACAGAGAGCGGTACATCGTGACATTTGGTTTTATGGGGGCCGTTTTTGCTCTTTTCATGATTGTTTATCTTGTTTTGGCTGGTATCAATTCAAGCATGCGATCTTCAATTAAAAAAAACCAAAACATTTTATCTCAATTGAACGACTTAAAGACCACCTATTTAAAAGCACAAAAAAATGTTGAGTCGCTTGAACAAATCATCAGACGAACGAATCCTAATTTTCAACTGGCCACTGAAATTGAAAAAATAGCCAACAAATACAGTATTTCCATTGGCACATTTAAAGATCGCCAAGGTCAACCCAATGATTTGTACACTGAAAAACAAACCACAGTAACATTGGAGTCAGTTGACCTTAAAACATTGATTCATTTCTTGCATGAAATTGAAAACAACAGCAATTTGATGCGCATTTCATCCTTACAAATTAAGCCCAACTTCAAAGATCCTTCAATGTTAAACGTTAATTTTGTGGTTTCAACCTTTCAATTAAAAGAGGGTCAATCATGAAATTAAGTTTGGATTTTTTAAAACCGATTCGTTCATACCTGATCGTGGGATTTGTTGTGTTTTGCATTGGCGTTGTTTGGAATTTCCCCTTTGAGCGAATTCAAAATGTCATTCTTGGACAAATTCAAAAGCAAACCGGAATTAACATTACTGCACAAACACTGTCCCTGGCCTTACCCATTGGATTCAAAGCCGAACGTGTGTCAATAGAGAACCTGCCCATTTCAAACGACATAAATTCATTACAATTGGATGCATTGAAATTAAGTGTAAGTCCATGGTCTGCCATGACTCTTGTTTTTTTTAAAACGGGTACACTTTATTTCGACTTAAAAAAAGACAAGGGCAGGCTTTCGGGTCAATTGAGTAAAACAAAAAACACAGTCAAAGTAACGGCCAAACCCAAAGACTTGTTCCTTGATCATGTCTTTGAATTCACCGATCCGAACACCCAAAGCAGCTATCCCCTTGGCGTTAAGGCCTCCATCAGCGGTGATGCCAATGTAGAGTTGGACAGCAGCGCCCTGCAAACCGGCCAATTCACAAGCCTTACAGGTAACATTAAAATCAAATCTCTTGCGGCAAAAATCACTCCCCCTTTAATGCAAGAGCTATCGTTTGATCAAGTTCAGATAGAAAGTGCAATGGATCAAGGGAAAATCAATCTAAAATCATTGGCTTTGGAAGGTTCACAGTTAAATTTTAAATCCAGTGGCAGCATTGAGCTAAAACCTGTCTTGGTTCGCTCAACCGTAAAACTGGATGGCCAATTGAGCATTCAAAAGGATGGAGAATCCTTGAAGTCTTTAATAACCATGGCTGGCATCAATTTGGATGCATCAGGTAAAGTCGCACTAAAACTGACTGGTACATTTGAAAAAATTGATTTCAAACAGTACTAAGAGCATTGCCAGAAATTGGATGATTTGTTAGATTGCTCAGCGACGTGAAAGATGAAAGAAAACACCCTCGTGTAGATTTAGACACAAAAGTCCACCTTGAGTTTGAAAAATTCAGCGGTTTCATCACCGAATACTCGCAGAACATCTCTGAAGGTGGCATGTTTGTTAAATCAAAAGCGCCATTACCTGTTGGTACGGTTGTCAGTTTTGAATTTAAATTAAAAGACAACTTCAGCCTCATTCAAGGCATGGGTCAGGTGACTTGGGTTCGTAGCAATTCTGTTGACCCCAATTCACCCAATGGCATGGGCATCCGTTTCAGAGAGCTTTCCCCTCAAAGCAAACAATTGATCAGCACCATGGTGCAAAATGTTTTAAAAAAAGGAGGCGCAGTTTTTGATATCGATTCCGTACCCGAGCAAAGTCCCATTGTTTCCACCAATCCAACGCATGAATCATTTGATCTTGAAAATGACCCAACATTGACGCTTTCAAATGAGGATGAAACCATCAGCATGTCTCAACCTTTGGAAGAAAAAAAACAAGAGATCTCAAAAGAGCAACTTTTCGATAAAAACTTTGAATCCATGTTTAAAGTTGAGAAAGAAGATCCCAGAACACAAAAGATGGATACCGACGATGATGTGTCCACGTCAAAATTGATTGAAGATGCGCTTGGGCAAATCGATGAAACACAAAACACTTCAACTGCATTGGATAATTCCCAACCCCAAAGCATTGAGCCCGCGGACGATTTGGTCATGGAAAATTCTAGTGAAACAAAAATTCTAAACAACAAAGAAAGCAAAAAAAATAGAAAAAAATGGCCCATATTGATCTTTGTCGTTTTGGCCCTTTTTGCGCTTGGGTATTTTGTGCTTCAAAAATTTATTTTAAATGAACCCGGACTTGATAAGGTGCAATCAACGCCTGTTGTCAGCCCAACGAAAAAACCCACCGTGGTTCAAACCCCAGAACCTCAAGCGAACGATCAGGCATCAAACGAACAGTCTATTTCACCAACACCAGACATGCCAACACCCGCCAAGGAGGAGCAAAAGGTCCAAGAGGATGTTGAGGCCATCAAATCTGAGTTAAATGAACTTGCCAAATCTCCTACTCAAGAACCCAAAGTTGAGGCAACCATAAGCCAAAAAGCCGTCGTCACTGAAAAACCCACCGCATCTGCTCAAATGAAGCCCACAACTGTCATAGAACCTCAACCAAGCAATTTAACCAGAATCAAGAACATTGCGTGGACAAAAGCACAAGATAAACTTTTGGTTGTCATTGAAACCAGCGTGGACTTAAATCAAGAAAGTTTTGAACATATTAGAATTGAACAAGGCGCGGTCAGGGAACTTGTTAAGATCAAGAACATTGAGCAGCCATTTTCTAAAAGGTATTTAACCATCAACACCATGGGTGTCAGTCAAGTTCGAACGGGCTTTCATGCACAAACAAAGCCACCCAGCCTCCATTTGGTTTTTGATCTTGATGACAAAAACATGGCGATCACTTCGATTGAACCAACCGGTCAGATCCTGAAAATTTATTTCAAATCCAAACAGACGGAAACAAAATAACCTTACCCACTCCCCAAGCGATAAAACCACCATTCGTCTTGACCAACACCGATCACCAAAAATATTCGCAAAAAGGGTGAGCCAAACTGGCTTTGCCAGTTCGCAAGGACCGTACAAAGCGTGTCAAAAAATCCCAACTTCTTCGTTCGCGCTCGTTCGCAATGCTCACGCACATTTTAAGTGCGCTGCGCTTGCTCACGTCGCTTGGCCTCGAATTTGGAAATTTTTTGACACGCCTGGGGTTAATAAAACCACTTGAAAATTTGAACACTTACAAAAAGCGTTTTTTCCCCTCCGTACACCTCTAGATGTAAATGATTAAAATTGATCGTGGTGGAAACAAAATGACCTTAATCACTCTCCAAGCGATAAAACCACCATTCGACTTGACCAACACCAATCACCAAAAATAATCGCAAAAAGGGTGAGCGAATCTGGCTTTGCCAGTTCGCGAGGGGAAAAAGCGTTTTTTCCCCTCCGTGCACCTCTAAATGTAAATGGTTAAAATTGATCGTGGTGGAAAAAGTTGGAGGCGCCGGGCGGATTCGAACCGCCGGATAATGGTTTTGCAGACCAGTCCCTTACCACTTGGGTACGGCGCCATCAGAATTGATTGATTATAATAGAGTTAATGCAAAAAGCATCCAAAACCTTTGTTTGGAGCGGGAGAAGGGGATTGAACCCTCGACCCTCTCGTTGGCAACGAGATGCTCTACCGCTGAGCTACTCCCGCGAGTCAGAAAAGTACGTATAAACGTATGATCAAAAGAGTCAAGAAGTTAATTGATTTCTTCGTTTTGTTCATTCACAAACAGTGTTATATTCGAGCGTTTTTATTAACTTTAAAAAGCAAGAGAATCAACACTATGCGTAAATATTCGCTATTTTATTCCATACTTATTTTATTTTTGGTTTCGTTGACACTCACGCAGCTGGATTTTTTTGAACGATTTGGTTTGATTCCCAGCGGTTTTTCGCTCACCAAAGGCAATGACGATTTAGCTGAGCTTGGCCGTTTGGATCGATTTTCAAGGGCCATGTACTACGTGGGCACGAGTTATGTTGATCCTGAAAGAATCGATCCGAATCAAATGCTAAAGGAAATTCTCAATACTTTAAGCGATCAAATTCCAGAAGTGCAAACTGCGTTTGCAACATCATCTTCCGTTTTTGTTTGGGTCAATTCCAAACAACGTGAATTTGACACTCGGGTGAGCAACCTGCATGGTTTAAAGGTCACCATTGCGGATGTTTTAAAGTTCATCAAAAGCAACATGGTGTCTGACTTTAGTAATGATGAATTGGAAATCACGGCGATCAACGCTGCACTCTCAACCTTGGATCCGCATTCAACATTTTTATCCAAAGAAATTTACAAAGAAACTTTGGTGGAAACATCCGGGCATTTTGGTGGTCTGGGCATTGTCATCGGTATCAGAGACAACAAACTCACAGTCATAGCGCCTGTACAAGATACCCCTGCATATAAAGCAGGCATTAAAGCAGGTGATCACATCACCAAAATAGGTCAAGAAATCACCCAAAACATGCTGTTAAGTGATGCCGTTAAAAGACTTCGTGGGCCTGTGGGCACAAGCATTGCCATCACGTTCATGCGTGTAGGTTTTGAAAAAGAAAAAACTTTAACTTTAATCAGGGCCAACATTGACATTGCAAGTGTGGATAGTTCACTGCTTGATCAGCAGGTCGGTTACGTTAAAATAAAAAACTTTCAAAAAAACACAGATCGCGACTTGGAAAACCATTTAAGTGAGCTCAAAAAACAAAACGGCGATGAGCTCAAGGGTTTGATTTTAGATTTAAGATCCAATCCTGGTGGGGTTCTGGATCAGGCCATAGCTGTCGCAGACCATTTCATCAACGATGGAGTTATCGTGACCACTGTTGGTCTAAACAACAGGGTGCGCGAAGAAGAGAAGGCCACCAAACGAAACACTCAAATCAACTACCCCATGGTGGTGTTGGTTGACGAAGGTAGCGCAAGCGCATCTGAAATTGTTGCCGGTGCCCTTAAAGAACACAAACGCGCATTGATTTTGGGTAGACAAACATTTGGTAAAGGCACGGTTCAGCGCTTGCTTGAGCTTCCTAACGACAGCGCATTAAAATTAACCATCGCCAAATACCTTACTCCCGGTGACATTTCCATACAATCGGTCGGCATTGTGCCCAATGTGCTTATGACCCCAGCCATTTTGACAGACAAATATTTTAATCTGTTTCAAAGTGAAGAACATTTTGGCGAAGCTTCTTTGGAACATCATTTTAAATTCAAAGAGTCCGGCAACATCAAAAAAAGCACACCCGATTTTTCAATGTCTTACGTGTATGAAAACAAAGAGGGAGAGCCCGATGGACTCATCTCTTTGGGTGACTCTCAAACTGACCGGATAAAAAAGCTGAAAAAAGATTTTGAGGTTAATCTGGCCAAAAGAATCATTTTACAAACTTCTTCCAGCGCACACTCAGATATGTTTTTGGCTGCAAAAAATGTAGTTGAGATCGAATCTGCATTGGAAGATCAAAAATTGATTCGTGTGTTATCAACAAAAAACATTGATTGGTCAAGTGAAAATTCAAATTGTGAAAAATCTGTTGTCATCAAAAGCTCAACCACTTCGCCTGTTCATGCGAATGACAAAATCAAACTCAATGTTACCGTAAAAAACAACTCTTCATGCACCATCGATAGACTTTGGATCGAAAGTGAGTCGAAACAATATTTTTTAGACAAGCAAGAATCCATTGTGGGGCTTTTGAAAGCGGGACAAGAAACTCAAAAGACATTTGAATTTCAGATTCCAAAATTTCAACCGGAAAGCATTGCAAAAGTTTCCTTTAAATTAAATCAAAACAAAAGTGACACCCCATTATCAAAAACTGAAACCAGTTTTAACATTCATGCACAGAAATCACCCTTGTTTACTTTTTCATATATTTTTATCAAACAAACCACTCAAGCATCCATCGATCAAGATTCGTACATGTTAAAAGTCAAAATCAACAACCTTGGTGAAACAAGTTCGTCGAACTCTTCCATTTCGGTCAGAGCCAAAGGCACTCAAGACGTTAATTTTACACAATCCCACGCTTCGTTAGCCAATCTTGAAAGCCAAAAAGAAAAGACCGTTGAGTTTGCGTTTAATGTAAAACGGTTTTCTTCTCCCTTGCCAAACCTCACGCTTGCTTTAGAAATCAGTGATTACGATTATAGGGTTTTTCAATTGAAAAACATTGAAGTTGACCTTCGTGAAAAAATATTTGTATCACAAGTGTTTAACCCTCCCTTGATCAAATCAAATTTAGATGTACTGAATGAATCGCAACTTAACCAATCGGCGATTGATTTGACCGGTGAAGTCGCGGATGACATTGAATTGAAGGACATGTTTGTGCTCGTCAATCGTAAAAAAGTTTTTTATGAAAATTTTCAAAAAGTGAAAAACAAAAAATCAAATTTTAAAACCAAACTCAGTCTTGAAAAGGGTGAAAACATCATCACCAATGTTGCGCGAGATCACAACGACTTACTTAAAAGTCATCGGATCGTCATCACACAGTAGATTTAAATTAGTTGTATTTTTTTGTCTGATTATTCGCTGAGCAAAACAAAATCATCATAGTCAGCGTTGGCTGTAGATTTGGTGTTGTTGGCATCGGTCAACACACCAATCGCCTCCACTTTTTGTGGGTATCGACCAAAAAGGTTCTTGTGGTCTTCGTACACGTTTCTTTTTTCCAAAACCCATTGACCTTTTTCTTGCTCTGATGAACGAATCACCATCACTGGAAATCTTTTCTTTCGATCAATTTTTGTTTCAATGGGGGCTTTCTCGCTCCAAACATATTTGATGACATCTGGAATAAATAAGCGTTTAGGAAAAACAACGTACACACCAGCAGCAGAATCGTTTTTAGAACCGCTCCTTTCATCAGCACCGTTTGGAAAAACATTCACCCTCCATCGCCATTGAAGGTGTTTAAATTCTTTCATTTTCCATGTCACCTTCCTAAAAATCTGTACAGATTGCCCACTGTCATTGGCATTGAGGTATCTGTTGCCGTCATGCGACAAAATGGTGTACACAGGTTTTGGATCACCTTCTCTGGCTTGCCAGAGCTGGGCTGGAAAAACAGAAGTTTGAGCCCATTCGAAATTTTCCAAAATTTCCTTTTGAGCGCAAAAGGCATGAAATGAAAGCAAAAAAACGCACAGAATTTGTAACCTTTGTACAATTGAAGTAACTTGTGGCATGGCTTTGACTGTATATGACTTCGTAAATTAGGGCAAAAAGTGTTCAAGAGATTATTTGGTTTATTTTCTTCTGATTTGGCCATTGATTTGGGAACAGCCAACATCCTTGTTTACCAACCGGGTCGGGGCATCATCATCAATGAACCTTCTGTCGTGGCCATCAGCTCTGATCCAAACAAAAGCCAAAGGGTGATTGCCGTTGGTCAACAGGCCAAAGATATGATTGGAAGAACACCTGGACAAATCACAACCATCCGCCCCATCAAAGACGGTGTGATTGCTGACTTTGCCACAACAGAGGTCATGCTTAAATATTTCATCACCAAAGCGCACAACCGAAAAAGTTTCGTCAAACCCAGAATCATCATTTGCATTCCTTCGGGAGTCACCGACGTGGAAAGACGTGCCGTTGAAGAATCAGCGCTTTTGGCAGGTGCGCGCGAAGTGTATTTGGTGGAAGAGCCCATCGCTGCGGCCGTGGGTGCTGACATGCCCATCAAGGATGCATCAGGCAACATGGTGGTCGACATTGGCGGTGGCACCACTGAGGTAGCAGTGATTTCTCTTAATGGCATTGTGATTGCGAAGTCGGTTCGTGTTGCCGGTGACAAAATGGATGAAGCCATCACCAATTACATCAAGAAAAAATACTCCATATTGATTGGAGAACAAACAGCCGAACATATTAAGATTCAACTGGGAGAGGCCTACCCTTCTGAAACGTCCAGAACCATGGAAATCAAAGGACGTGATTTGGTTCGCGGCATGCCTCGAACCATCAAGATTTCATCAGACGAAATTCGTGAAACGCTACAAGAACCCATTCGTGCGATCATCGATGCAGTGAAAACATCGCTTGAAAAAACCCCACCAGAATTGGCCTCAGACATTCACGATCGTGGCATTGTGTTGACCGGTGGAGGAGCCTTGCTCAAAAACCTGGATGTTTTATTGGCCAAGGAAACTGGCTTGCCGGTTAACAAAGCGGCCGACCCCTTGTCTTGCGTGGTGATGGGGTCTGGAAAAATCCTGGACAACCTCAATGAAATGAAGGAACTTTTGGTCACTCAACACCACGGCATATAAATCTGTTGATTGCCATAAAAGCAAATCCATTTTCTTTGAGATCATGAATTCATCAGATCAAACCCAACATGCTCTTTGTTTTCAGGGTTTGTCGACGGAAGAGAGTTTGAGAAATTAATTTTTGAGGATTGAAGTCTGAAGTTGTTTATAAAAGTTATGACGTAGTTCAAGCACGCAATTCAGAAGTGCCCAGGAGTTTGATACGGCGATGTTTTTCTTGAGTTATTTTTTGTGGGCTTTGGATGATACGCTTAACAATCAAACCCCTGGACACTCCTGAGCTGCTCTCATGTGCTTAGGATCAGGAATGAATCGAAGCAAACATTTGAGGTTCCACGCCGTTGCCTGCATAAACGCTTGCCCTTGTATCTTCGTTGTTCCTCGATATTTGGCCCGTTTGTTTAAGTGAGCAAACACACCTTCAAACGGCATCCGTAGTTTCTGCAACCACCGGTCTTTGTCAAAATCCTTTTGCTTCATGTTGTTTTTGAGGATGGCTCCACTGTGGCAGTTGTTGGTTTTTGTAATTCTTTGGGCTTCCTTTGTTGAGTAAGCTTTATCCATTAAGTTCATGCCCTGATCTGGACAAACAAGTTGGAGTCATTTTGCATCCGTGACGTTGGCAGGAGTAACAGCTACTTTTGTAATGATTCCAGCCTTGACATCTTGTGCCACATGCCGCTTATACCCAAACCAGTATTTGTCTTTCCCTTTACATCCAAACCCAGCTGTGTAAAGTTAATCTGACCCATGATCTTTCGATATGGGTGATTCTCACGAACCAAATCCCTCACATATATTGCACTGAAATTAATTTGCTCAACTCGTTTGTAACTCATGCTCAAACTTCATCATAAAATCACTGCTTCGAATACTTTCTTTTCTTCTTTTCTCGAGCTCATGAGAAAAATTCTGAGTGTGGGTTTTGGGGAGTGTTTGGCGTGTTGATGATTGCTTATTCAAGGCAAAGAAACGTAGCCCGTCTCCACAAAATCCACACTCAGATTTTTGTGCTTGAACCACGTCTACTGTCTTCTGCTTCCTAAATCGTCGACAGTCCCCTTA
>JAYRVV010000183.1:0-2626 GCA_041918415.1 Bdellovibrionota bacterium
ACCAAGCCCGCAGCCAACATCGATATCACCAGCGAAGACCCTCCATAACTAAACAGTGGCAATGTCATACCCACAACAGGAAGTAAACCACACTCCATGGTAAGATTGATCAGCGCTTGAAATGTCAAAATAAATGTTGAACCCAAAGCCAAGATCATGCCAAATATATCACGCGATCTTAAAGCAACGTTAATGCCAATAATGGTCATGGCTCCATAAAGAACAATGAGAACGAATGAACCTAAAAACCCAAACTCTTCAGCAAAGTTGGAAAAAATAAAATCTGTGTGCTGTTTGGGTAAAAATTGCAGCTTGCTTTGTGTTCCTTTGAGGTAACCCTTGCCAAACAATTCACCTGATCCGATTGCAATTTTCGACTGAATCACCTGATACCCCTTGCCAGACGCAAACTTTTCAGGCTCCAAAAACGTGATGACTCGGTCTTTTTGGTATGGTCTTAGAGCAAATTTCCATGCCAGCGGCATGCTGACGATAAACACGACCATTGACACAAGCATGATTTTTTGTTTAATGCCCATGAAGTAAAGCAAACCCACACTCGTGAAAGACAAGACCAAGGCCGTTCCCAAATCCGGCTGTTTGAGTATCAAAACAAACGGTACCAATGTCATGCCCATTGGAATGAAAAGCCCTGACAAACTCAAATCTTGACGTGAGCGATGGTCATGAAAATATCGAGCCAAACCAATCACGATACCAATTTTTGCAATTTCAGAAGGCTGAATGTTAAAACCACCAATGGAGATCCATCGTTGTGCCCCTTGAGAAACTTTACCGACAAAAAAAACCAAAACCAGTGAAACAATGGTCATTGCGTAAATGCCATAAGCAAAATTAAACAAAAGCTTGTAATCAAACAAGCTCATCAACAAAACCACAAGCAAGGAAACACCAAGCCACAAAACTTGTGCTTTAAAATATTTTGCAACGCTTAAACCATAGGTGGCACTGTAAAGATTGAGTAAACCGATGATCAATATCAAACCGATGCAAATCACCCATGGCACATTGAGATGCCTTATCCATTGTTGATTTCTATCGTGCTGTAACATCTTTTTTTAAATACCCCTCAATCACCTTTTTTGCAATTGGAGCTGCTGCTGTTCCTCCATGTCCGCTGTTCTCGGCAATCACCGATACAACGATACTTGGATTTTCATAAGGCGCATAAGCCACAAACCATGCATGATCTTCCTTTTTTATGAGCGACCTTAACGACACCACCTGCGCCGTGCCTGTTTTACCCGCAACAACAACATCTTGCATTCGTGCCGAGTAATAAGCCGTTCCACCCACTTCATTCACAACTGCTTTTAGGCCCTCACTGACGATTTCTAAATTTGTTTTAGAAAAAGGCACGTGCTTTAAGTTGTTTTTCGATTCATGCTTATACATCAATTCCCCCTCAAGTGAATGGACAGATTCCAATAAATAAGGCTTCACCCTATTGGATCCGTTGGCAGGCAATGAAAATGCAAGCGCCATTTGCAAAGGCGTAACTTGCAAATAGCCCTGACCTATCGCCACCGAAAGTGTTTCACCACCCACCCAGGGCTGCTTATATCTATTTTGCTTCCATTGAGAATCAGGCACAAGACCGGAAAGCTCTCGATTCAACCCCAATCCTGATTCTTGCCCCAAGCCGAACATTTTTGAATATCGGCTGATGGTGTCTATGCCAAGCCTTCGGCCCACTTCATAAAAGTATACATCGCATGACTGAGCCAAAGCTTTGTGGATATCGACGTGGCCATGCCCGGACTTGTTCCAGCATTTTTTGGTTTCTCTCCCAAGCGTGTAATATCCAGGACAGTAGATTTGATCCTTAGGCTTAATGACTTGCTCTTCCAAAGCCGCCATGGCCGTGATCAATTTAAAAGTGGAACCCGGAGGGTACAAACCTCTAACGGCCCGATCATACATTGGATTTTTTGGATGTTCTCTTAAAAACTTCCAATAGGTGTGCGACACTCCCCTTGCAAACTCTCCCGGTTCAAATTCAGGTTTACTTAGCATGGCTAAAATCGCTCCCGTTTTTGGATCCATGGCCACCAAGGCCCCCGCGCGATCCAAAAAAGCTTCGTGTGCAATTTTTTGTAAATTCATGTCGATGGTGAGTTTCACATCATGCCCTGCTTTGGGCTCTTGAGCTTGAAATTCCGGCAACAGATCATCCTCAACACCCTTAGAAATTTCCCTTCCAAACGCATCCTCTAAAACTGGCAAAACACCATGCACGCCACGCAGTTGCTTCTCAAACATTTTTTCAGCCCCATAAATACCCCAAGCGTCTCCCAAACTGTACCCTTCGTTTTGTGCTTGATCCGACATTCTCTCTAAATCCAATTCACTCATTTCACCCACATAACCAAGCAAATGACTGGCCACTTGGCCAAAGGGGTATTGTCTGGCTGGGTAAATATCGATGCTCAATCCAACAAATTGATTTTGACGTGAAAGAAACAAGCTTAAATCATCAAATGAAATGTCCTGTCTGATCAACTCATCATCATAATCGGATACCTTACTCAGTTTTTTAAGTGTTTCGTCCTGCCATTTCTGATCAAGCGATAAGAGCCTTGCCAAGTCAGCAATCATGACATGG
>JAYRVV010000184.1:0-3224 GCA_041918415.1 Bdellovibrionota bacterium
AGTGCATGGTTTTGTTGTTGTGTGCTTGTGCTGTATGAAAATGAACTAAACAGAGTTTTGCTTATTGAAGATTTAAATATGACTGAGAATAAAACCTGCAAAAACAAATAAAGTGCAAGGTATTTGTTTTTTGGTGCCTTACTTTTATACCACTTAACAAAATTGGCAAAACCACCAAGGGCCGCAATAAATCCCTTGCGTTGGTTGATGCTTAAAACTGGTATGCTTATGGTGTGAATGTGCTTGTTTAGAATCATGGTTTTGTATTGATGAATGAGCTGCGTGATGTTTTGACTGATCTTTATGTTTTTTGCGATTAGGTTCATGGTGCCCAAAGGTAGTATGCCCACGATGGGATCATATTCTTTTGGTAAATATCTGGAGATCATTGAAACAGTGCCGTCACCTCCGGCAACAAGTAGAAATTGAACCTGATGTTTGGCACAAAGATCTAGCACAAAATTCAGTTCGGTTATTGTGTGAGCAAAGAAAATTTTATGTTCTGGACCTAACATGCATTGCAATTTGCTTAACGCGTTTCTTTCGTTAAGCATTAAGGCCTTTGGGTTGGCAATGGTGATAACATGATGCATGTTCAAGGCTTATTCAAAATGCATGCCACGCTGTAATTGAGATAAAACAGGTTTTAGAAGGATAAAAAGTGTCAATGATGACAAAAGCTGACAGCGAAATAACTTTGTGGTTAATAAGGTCCTTTAGGAGAGCAAATGAAAACAAAAGGATATGCAGCATTGAGCAGTGATCAAGCATTGGTTTCTTATGAGTTTGAACGCAAAACACCTGGCGCAAACGATGTGCACATTGACATCGCCTATTGTGGCATATGTCACTCTGATATTCATCAAGCCAGAAACGAATGGAAAAACTCAAATTACCCGATTGTTCCCGGCCACGAAATTGTGGGCTTTATTAAAAGTGTGGGGTCAAACGTCACCAAATTCAAAGTGGGCGATCGTGTGGGTGTGGGTTGCCTTGTTGGATCATGTGGCATGTGCTTGTCTTGTAAAAATGACGAGCAAAATTACTGTGAAAAGGGCTTCACGTTAACATACAACAGCCCAGATCCTGCTGAAGGGTTCACCAAGGGAGGATACAGCCAAGACATTGTCGTTCCTGAACATTTTGTTTTAAGAATGCCGGACAATCTTGATTTGGCAGCCAGCGCCCCGCTTCTTTGTGCGGGTATCACAACCTATTCGCCCTTAAAACACATTGGTCTGGGTAAGGGCCATCACATTGCCGTGATGGGTCTTGGCGGGCTTGGTCACATGGCGCTTAAGCTGGCCAATTCGATGGGGGCGACGGTTTATGTTTTAAGTCGCTCACCAAGTAAAAAAGACGATGCACTTAAAATGGGAGCTCATGAATTCATCAACACCCAGGATGATGGGGTGTGGGTTAAACATCAAGAGCGTTTTGATTTCATCATTGACACCATCAGCAGCAAACATGATTTGTTCAATCCGCTCAACTGTTTGAAAAGGGACGGCACCTTGGTGATGGTTGGGGCCAGTGATGTACCTTTGGATCTTGCTGTGTTTCCCATCATCATGAAGCGAAGAAAAATCATGGGTTCCTTGATCGGTGGGATAAAAGAAACACAGGCCATGTTGGATCATTGTTCAAAACACAACATTGTGTGTGACATCGAAACAATCAAAGCGAATCAAATCAATGAAGCTTTTGAAAGAACTTTGGCTTCAAAAGTAAAATATCGATTTGTGATTGATTGCGCAACATTCTAACCCTTTGAAAATAAAGGGTTTTATAAATAATCGAGTTGTAAGGCTGACCATAAAAATTCAATCGAAGATATTTCTTCATTGACAACGTGCATTTATTTCATATAAGAAACAAAAAGTTTTGTGGCCACTGTTCGATTATTTACCGGTTACGTATCGATAACCGTGCTTCAAAATATATAGGTAAGTAACTTTTTAAACCGGAAGGTAGCAAAGAAAATATGTCAAAGAAAATATTTGTAGGCAATTGTAGTTTTAGCGTCAATGATGATTCACTCAAAGCATTCATTGAAGCTCAAGGAGTACAAGTTGCAGAAGTAAAAATCATTTATGATCGTAACTCAGGTCGCTCAAGGGGCTTCGGTTTTGCAGAATTGGCTGATTCGCAAGATATTCAAGCAGCCATTGATGCTTTAAACGGCAAAGAGCTTGAAGGCAGAGCCATTACGGTCAATGAAGCACGTGAACAAAGCCCTCGAACAGGTGGCGGTTCTGGCCGTGGTCCTGGAGGATTTCGCTCCTCTGGTGGTGGCAGCGGCGGCGGTCGTCCAAATCGTTTTGGCGGTTCTGGTGGAGGCCGTGGTGGTGAAGGTGGCGGTGGCCGAAGATTTAACAACCGTTAATCTTAAATTTTCTTCAAATGTAAAAAGCCGCTTTTTTAAGCGGCTTTTTCTTTTCAATTTCATCATAATCATACATAAGCCACACATATGCTTAAGCTTGTTATCGGTGATAAAAATTTATCTTCTTGGTCTTTACGACCTTGGCTTGTTTTAAAATACTTTGAAATACCATTTCAAGAGATTCAAATTTTACTTGATCAACCACAAACAAAAAACAACATTGCGAAATATTCGCCATCTGGAAAAGTTCCACTTTTAATCAATGGACAAAATCGCATTTGGGATTCGTTGGCAATTTGTGAGTATATCCATGAACTGCACCCTGAAAAAAACGTCTGGCCTAAAGAGGGTTATTTAAGGGCACTGGCCAGATCTTATGCCGCACAGATGCATTCAGGCTTTTTTGGTTTAAGAAACCAATTATCTATGAATGTTCAATTGAGAACTAAAATCACTCATCTGGATTCTCAAACCATCGAAGATATTCGGACCATTGTCTCATTATGGGATCAAGCACTTAGAAAGCATAAAGGCTCTTTTTTATTTGGCGATTTTTGTGTGGCTGATGCCTTTTATGCGCCTGTTGTATTGCGTTTTATCTCATATGGCGTTGAAATTCGAAATATTAATGCAAAAAAATATATGTCCAATGTTTTAAAAATCATTGAACTGAAAAAATGGATTGCTTCAGCCAAAAAAGAAAAACCTGTGTACACTAAATTTTAGATGCAATGTGATCAAATTATTACAGTCAACCGTCAAGGTGAGGCTGCCATCAAAGGCTTTAACCCTTGGGTGTTTAGGGGTATGTGTCATGAACAGACCCCAATGAAGGCAG
>JAYRVV010000185.1:0-3422 GCA_041918415.1 Bdellovibrionota bacterium
ACTTTTATAAACAACTTCAGACTTCAATCTTCAAAAATTAATTTCTCAAACTCTCTTCCGTCGACAAACCCATAAGCCTAAAAAACTGTATTATTCTACATTTCCATTATGGACGATTTGGCTGAAGGTAACAAAGCAGATGGTGCCTTTTCAGGCCCGACAATTTAGCGACCGAGGATGTCTTGGTACTTCTTATTTCTTTCGCCTTCGTAAATTTGCTCGGGTCTAAAAATTCGGTTGTCGGCCATCTGTTCAATCCAGTGGGCCAGCCATCCTGGAGCGCGTGAAGCCGCAAAAATGGTGGTGAAGAAATCTTCAGGAATGCCCAGCTTGTTGTAAACAAGGCCGGAGAAAAAATCGACGTTGGGCCAAATGCCTTTTTTCGAAAATTTTTCAAAACACACATTCTCAAGTGCCTCGGCGATGGCCAGCATGCCTTTACCTTGGTGGTTTTTAAACATGTTGTTGGCAATTTTTTGAAGGACAACAGCTCTGGGATCTTTGGTTTTGTAAACCCTGTGTCCCATGCCCATGATTTTTTCCTTCTTTGCAATTTTTTCATCAACGAAATTTTTCACGTTCTCCACGCTACCAATTGAGCGTAACATTTTCATCACGGCTTCATTGGCGCCGCCATGCAATCGCCCGGAGAGTGAGCCCACTGCACCCGAAGCAACAGCGTAGGGATCGGCCAAGCTTGATCCAATGGCTCGAGCAGCAAAGGTTGAAGCGTTCAGGGAATGCTCAGCATGTAAAACCAAACATGCATCCATAACGCGCGTTTCCTCTTCATTTGGTTTTTTACCTGTGATGCCATAAATGAGGTTCCAAGCGATGGTTTGAGACAAATCAGGTGTGATGGGTTTTAAGCCTTGTTTGTGTCTGTGAAAAACGCCAATGATGATGGGCAATTTTGAGATGATTCTAACGGCGTGATCCCATAAATCTTGGGGACTGGGATGAACAGGAAAAGGGTAAAACATGCCCAATGCAGCCACGCCGGCCTGAATGGCGCTCATGGGGTGGCCCGTTGGGGGCAGTGTTTGAATGATTTTGATGACCTTTGGATTGAGTTCTAAATAATTTCGAATTTGATTTTTAAAAGCATCAACGGCGCTTTGGCTGGGTAAAACACCCTTGAGCAACAAATAAGCTGTTTCCTCAAAATTGGAATGCTCGGCCAAATCTTCAACCCTGTAGCCTCTGTATTCGAGTATGCCTTGATCGCCATCGATGAAACACACTTTGGATTTACATACGGGAACGTCTTCTAAACCTGGACTGAAGCTTGGGTTGGTATTTGAATTTGTCATAACGCGTGAGATTATGGCGGTTTAAGTGATTTTCATCAAGAAAATTGGAAAAAAATTAAACCAGTGAATAGCGAGGGCCGCCACCGGATTCGGGTGGGGTCCACATGATGTTGTCCATGGGGCATTTGATGTCACACGTTTGACAGTGCACACAATTTGAAAAATTAATCTTAAGTTTTTGGTCGATCATTTCGTAAACTTGTGCGGGACAAAATCGATTGCAAGGGGATGCGTAAGTTTCAATGCAGTGATCTTTGCAAACCGATTCATTTTTGATTTTCAAATGAGGGATTTGATCTTCTTCGTGAATGGTGCCCGAATTGAAAACACTCGTGAGCTTATCAACGTAAGTTGGATGGTTTTTGAGATCACGGTCATTGTTTAAATCTTGCTGACTGATGCGTCGATAATGCTGACGATCCAGTTTTGCTGGCATGGGATCGATCAAACCTCTGCCATGGCTTATCTGCTGTAAGCCGATGTGAAACAGCGACCAAGGTAAGCCTTTTGAAAGGGCTTGATGAAAATTGCGTGCTTTGTATAAATCAATGGCGCTTTTGGATTTTAAAAATGTTTCTTGGTATTCGCTTAAATTTTCTTTGCTAAATTCTTTTTTGTTCAAAATATTTTTAAAGATGATTTTGGCCGCTTCAATACCCGAGTGCATGCCAATGTGTATGCCTTTGAGTTTGGACATGTCGAGCAAGGACCCAGATTCTCCAACTATAAGCCCCCCATCAAAATAAAGTCGAGGCATACTGTAGTAACCACCGGAACATATGGCCTTGGCTCCGTAGGCCACTTGTTTGCCTTGATCAAGGTACTTGGACACAAGGGGATGGGCCTTTAATTTTTGAAGTTCCACATAGGGTTCAAGCCAAGGGTTTTCATAGTTTAGGCTCAAAACCAATCCCACAACCAACAAATCGTTTTGCATGCCATAGATGAATGATCCACCGACGGTGTTTCGATCCAAAGGATAGCCCATGGTGTGAATGACCATGCCTGGTTTGATTGATCCAGGTTTACATTGCCAAACTTCTTTCACCGCCGTTTCAAAGGTTTGTGGGTTGATGTTTTGTAAACCAAGTTTTGGTATCAAAGATTTGGCCAAATAGCCCCTGACGCCTTCACCAAAAACCGTGCATTTTGCATAAATATCAACACCCGCTTCAAAATTTGGCTTCTTGTTACCATGGGCATCGATGCCCTTATCCAAGGTGCCAACCCCCAAAACTTTGTCTTGGTCATAAATGATTTTTGATCCCGTAAATGACGTGAAGATGTTCACACCTTTTTCAATCGCTTTTTGACCCAACCACTGGGTGAAACGGCTTAAGGAAATCACATGGTTGCCGTGGTTTTTCATGGGAGGAGGAATCACAGGAAAGGGAATGGAAGTTTTAGGCATTAGAAAATGAAAGGCTTCGTCACTGACATCAGCTTCGATGGGACAAGACTGATTTAAGTAATCAGGAAAGAGAATTTTAAGCGCACTTGGATCTAAAACCGCCCCTGACATTTGATGGCTGCCAACCTCAGTGCCTTTTTCAATGACGGCCATCATGGGCATGTCGATCAAATGATTTGGATTTTTTGCATTGTGATTTTGGATCAAGTCAGACAAATGAATCGCTGCACTTAAATTGGAAGGGCCAGCGCCAACAAACAAAAAATCCACGTCCAATCGTTCATTGTTTTGGTCCATCTTGCAAAAAAGATTAATCGTAAAAGTCTAAAAGAACAAAATATTTGATGTTGAGTGTGCGTTTTTTTAGGTGTAGAACTTACAAAACATGCCTAACTCTGTATTAGAGCGTTTTTTAGACCAATTTGTGCAACATGAGAAATTGCTGATCGTCTTGCATAACCAACCCGATCCCGATTCCGTTTCAAGCGCCATGGCCTTGTCCACCATCATGCAATATGTGGCCAAAGCAAAATGTGTGATCGCCTATGGTGGGGTCATTGGTAGGGCTGAAAATGCCAATATGATTAAATATTTAGGTGCAAAACTTAAACTATTAGATGATCTTAATATTGAACGTTTTGATAAGATTGCCATGGTTGATACACAGCCTCAAACAGGCAACAATCAATTGTCCAATC
>JAYRVV010000186.1:0-4127 GCA_041918415.1 Bdellovibrionota bacterium
AGAAATATGGTGTCCAAAATACCACCCACTTCACCGGCGGCCACCAGGTTGACAAACAAATCATCAAATACTTTTGGGTGTTTTCTAAGAGAATCGGCAAATGTGGAACCGCCCTCAACTTCTTTTTTCACTTCATACAAGACTTTCTGAAACGTTTTATTCTCCTGCTGAGCAGCTAGAATTTCCAGACACTGAACCAAAGGCAAACCTGCATCGATCATGGTTGCAAACATACGTGCAAACACAACAATGTCCTTAAGACCGACACTGCCTCCAAAGCCGGGCATGGCAAATTGACGACCTTGTTTTTTTACGGAGATGTTCTTTGGACGAACTTGCTGCTGTCTTAACCAATTGATGATGGCGGATTGATTGGGTGCTTCTCTTTCACCCTTTTTAACGATGCCCTGTCTTGTGACGCCTTCCCAAATGTATATTGGCATAATTTCCTTACTTGTTCATCATCGGCGTTTTTGGCCTTTGCGGACCGCCCGCTGCAGAGGGCACCATGCCGTTGTTGTTGAGCATTTGTCTCAGTTCGTCCTGATCCGAAGATCGAAGCAAACCATCTTCAAGTGTGATTTTTCTTGTCGCTATCAATTGGTGCAAACTTTGATTGAGCGTTTGCATACCAAATTTGGCTTGTCCAACCTGCATCTGTGAATAGATTTGATGAACCTTGTCTTCACGAATCAGGTTGCGTACAGCCGCGTTTGGAATCAATATTTCAGCCGCCATGCACCGCCCTTTCCCTGAAGCTTTTGGAATCAATATTTGAGAAATAACCCCTTCAAGCACAAAGGATAACTGCGCTCTGATTTGTTGCTGCTGGTGAGAAGGAAAAACGTCCACGATACGATTGATGGTTTGAGCTGCTGAGTTGGTGTGCAAGGTGGCAAAAGCCAAGTGCCCAGTCTCTGCAATGGTGAGCGCGGCTTCAATGGTTTCAAGATCTCTTAATTCACCAATTAAAACGACGTCAGGATCTTGGCGTAAGATGTACCTTAGGGCAACTGCAAAATTACTTGTGTCAGAATGCACCTCACGTTGGTTGATCAAACAGTTTTTATGAGGATGCAAAAACTCAATGGGGTCTTCAATGGTGATGATGTGTTCATGTCGTTCAATGTTAATGGAATCAATCATCGACGCCAATGTGGTGGACTTACCTGAACCTGTCGGTCCAGTAACCAGAATGAGTCCTCTTGGCTTTTTGGTCAAATCGCTCACGGCGGGAGGTAATCCCAATTCATGAAGTGGCAAGATGTTAAATGGAATCTGTCTAAAGGCGCCTGCAACCGCTCCACGTTGCATAAATACATTGGCTCTAAATCTGGCCAAGGACTTTACACCGAACGACAAATCAAGCTCATTGCTTTCTTCAAATTTGTGTTTTTGTGCATCGGTTAATATTGAATAGCACAATTGCTTGGTTTCTTGCGGGGTTAAGGGCGGCGTTTTTAGTGGAATGAGCTTTCCATCAATTCTCAACTTAGGAGGCGTTCCGGTCGTGATGTGCAGATCGCTGGCACCTTTTTCGATCATGGTCTTTAACAGCTGATGTAAATTATTCAATTGATTCTCCTTAATTATTTGTTATCTGCAACCGAAACTCTAAACACTTCATCCAATGTGGTCATACCTTCTTTAAGCTTGGAGAGGACCGCTTGCCTCATCGATCTCATACCTAAACGCATGGCTTCTCTTTTGATTTCAGCGGTAGAAGCGCCATTGAGAATGAATTCCTTCACTTCATCTCCTATTGGCATCACTTCATAAATGGCCACACGCCCTTTGTAACCGGTTTGAGCGCAAACCTCACAACCTTTACCCTTATAGGGCGTAAATGAGCTGGCGTCTTCAGGACTCATGCCCGCATCAATTAATGATTGAACCGATATTTCGATTTGTTCTTTGCATTTAAAGCACACACGGCGAGCCAAACGCTGAGCCAATATGGCATTGACAGAAGAAGCCACCAAAAATGGTTCGATACCCATGTTGAGCAATCGGTTGATGGTTGATGGTGCATCGTTCGTGTGCAAGGTTGACAACACCAAGTGACCCGTCAACGCAGCCTTGACCGCAATTTCCGCCGTTTCAAAGTCACGAATTTCACCGACCATGATGATGTCAGGATCTTGACGTAGAAACGAACGAAGCGCAGCCGCAAAATTTAAACCAATGTCTTCGTGCATCTGCACTTGATTGATACCCATTAAGTTAAATTCAACGGGATCTTCCGCGGTAGAAATGTTTTCTGTGATTTGATTCAGTTCTGCCAAAGCCGAATACAGCGTCGTCGTTTTACCCGAACCTGTTGGCCCAGTTACCAACACCATGCCAAAGGGTTTATGAATGGCGTGCTTAAAATCGCTTAGTGCTTTTTCTTCAAAGCCTAATTTGGTCATGTCCAATTGCAAATTGGATTTATCCAACAAACGAAGCACCACTTTTTCACCAAACAACGTTGGGCAAATAGACACACGATAATCCATCTCTTTGTCTTTACCCATTTTCAACTTGATACGACCGTCCTGAGGCAATCTGCGCTCTGCGATGTCCAATTTGCTCATGATTTTTAGGCGACTGACTATGGCGTTTCTAAGTTTCATGGGCGGTTTCATGATTTCATAAAGCACACCGTCAATTCGAAATCGAATGCGAAACGTTTTTTCATAAGGCTCGACGTGTATATCGGACGCACCTTTCTTAGCTGCATCTGTCAATATCAAGTTGCAAAGTTTGACCACTGGTGCATCTTCGGCGGACTTCGTTAAATCATTGACGTCAACCTGTTCTTCTTCGTTGATGAATTCCATCCCCGCATCATCAAAGTCACCCAACACATCTTCAATCGCTTCTTCTTTTTCATTGTAGTACTTTTCAAACGCTGTTTTGATGGCTGCTTCTGAAGAAACAACAGGCTCAATGTTATATCCAGTTAAAAATTTAAGATCATCCATGGCCATGATGTTGGATGGGTCACCCATTGCAACAATTAAATTTGCACCTGATTTATTCACTGGGATAACCATGTGCTTTGCGGCCACATCTTTGGGAATCAAGGCAATCACATCGGCTTCAATTTCAAAGTCAGCCAAGTTAATAGAGGGAACACCGTATTGTTGTGCCAAAAAGGAGGTTAAATCGGCTTCCTTGATGTAACCCATTTGGGTCAAGGTTGTACCCAAACGACCACCTGTCTTTTTTCTTTCTTCCTGCGCTTTTTGAAGCTGCTGGCTTGAGATCAGGTTTTTTCGTATTAAAAGTTCACCCAAACGTTGACTCATTGTTTCTCCTTCAACGAAAAACGATTGTACGGCAATGAGACAACGATACCGATGCTGACAATTTTTGTCAATGTATATTTATTTAATAAATACAGTTAGTTACATATATATGTACAAAATTAGTCACTTTTATATGTTTTTCTTAAATTAAGGTCTTCCTGAATATTAAATGTTAACTCTTCCATGCTTTTGAATTTTTTCTCATCTCTGACCTTTGTGATCCAGATGGTTTTGACCAAAGATCCGTAAACATTTTCGTTAAAATCCAATAAATGACTTTCCACGGTTCTCACTGAAGCGCCGGTATGCACCGTGGGCCTTAAACCCACGTTCGTGATCGATTCAAAGCAACGTCCTTGCAATAAAGTTTTTGTAAAATACACACCATCTTGAGGCCACTGATAATCCTTCATATCCAAGTTGATTGTTTTAAAACCAATTTTCGAACCCAAACCAAAGCCACGAACAACCGCATTGATGGTTTCATAACACTGCCCCAGCATCCCTTTTGCTTCACTGAGTTTGCCATCCAAAATCAAATTGCGAATTTTTGAACTTGAAACATTTTGATCGCCAAAGCCAACTGGCTTGACCACTTGCAAATTCACCCCTTTTTTAAAAAGATGAGACTCGATCGCATCGATGCTTCCTTCTTGCTGATAACCCAGCCTGGCTCCCTCCCCCAAGACCATGGCCTTCATGCTTAAGTGATGAATCAAACGATCTAAAAATTGCTCTGCCCGAACCTTCACAAGACTTTGATCAAAGGGCAAAACAACACAAAACATTGTCTTGTAAAAATGAAGTTTTTCAATCTTCTGCTCAAGGTTCTGA
>JAYRVV010000187.1:0-8120 GCA_041918415.1 Bdellovibrionota bacterium
CCTGCCGCGCCATTGGTAGGTGCTGTCACGACCATCTGCCCCGCCGCATTTTCTTCGGATACGGCTAAGGCATAGGCGTTTAGTTTAGCAAATAGGGCATCGGCATAGCGGTTTTGCTGCGCCAATTGCAACGATTTTTCGTACATATCCTTAGCGCGGCGCGATACGTTAAGCCCGCCTGGCAATATACCCTCGGTAGCCAAGCCGCGCAATACACTTTGGTGCATCACCTCCATAATATCGGCGATGCGTTGGTAAATAGCGGTTTCGGAGTCGCCCGTCAATGCGATTTCGTTGTCGATGGCTTCGAATATTGCATCTGCGGCGAACGGGGCTGGCACATAAATCATCGTTGCATCGATTCGAAACTTCTGTTTGGCTTCTAAAACCGTGTTAAAAACCTCAACATCATCCACACGTGTACCGCCTTTGCCCGGTGTTACACCCGCAACAATTTTTGTGCCATACTCTTTACACATCTTCGCGTGAAATGCGCCGTTCGATCCCGTGATACCTTGAACCAATACATTTGTGTTGCGATCAACTAAAATGGACATCACAAACCTCCCACAGCTTTGACAATCATCTTGGCGGCTTCTTCCATTTGACTTGTCGCCTGTATGTTTAATTTTGAATCATTGAGTATTTTTCTTCCCTGATCAACATTGGTGCCCTCCAATCTAACCACCAGAGGAATGTTTAAACCAACTTCTTTTACAGCCTGAACGATTCCAGTCGCAAGCACATCACATTTCATGATGCCACCAAAAATATTCACCAAAATACCCTTAACCTTGGGATCGCTGACAATGATTTTAAATGCTTCGGCAACCATTTGAGCATTGGCGCCGCCGCCCACATCCAAAAAATTCGCAGGCTCGCCGCCTGTCATTTTAATCATGTCCATGGTGGCCATGGCCAAGCCAGCACCGTTGACCATGCACCCAATGTTTCCATCCAAGTGAATATAATTGAGATTGTATTTTTGAGCTTGAAGGTCTTTTTCATTTTCTTGGGTTTCATCTTTAAAACCCAAAATATCCTTTTGTCTAAAAAGAGCGTTATCATCAAAATTGATTTTCCCATCCAAAGCGATCCATTGCAGATCTTTGGTTTTGACCAAGGGGTTGATCTCAACCATTGAGCAGTCTTTTTGCAAAAACAAATCAACCAGACCTTTAAGCATTTTTCCAAACGCCTCTGTCATTGCCGGTTCAATGTTCAGACCATGGGTCAAGGTACGAATGTGATAGGGCAACACCCCAACCGTCGGTTCCACATGCACTTTGATGATTTTTTCAGGTGATTTGGCCGCCACTTCCTCAATGTCCACGCCGCCTTGAGATGACGCCATGACAAGCACGTTGGAGCGCTCACGATCTAAAATCAAAGCCATGTAATATTCGTGCGCAATATCACAACCAGACTCAACCAACACGCAAGGCACTTTCACGCCTTCTGGGCCTGTTTGATTGGTGACCAAAGGTTTTGAAAGCATTTCGCTCGCCACATGTTTAACGTCCGCAATGTTTTTAACGACTTTAACGCCACCGGCCTTGCCTCGTCCGCCAGCATGTACTTGCGCTTTGACAACACAAACGGAAACATTCAAAGATTGAGCGGCCGCTTGAGCTTCGTTGGCACTGAATGCAACTTTACTTTTCAATACTGGAATTGAATATTGTTTAAATAATTCCTTGGATTGATACTCATGTATTTTCATATTAAAAACCTCTCCACACTTTCCATCAATTCTCTAACGGCATTGGCCGACTGATTCAGTTGGTTTTTTTCATCATTGGTAAGCTTCACTTCAATGATGGACTTCATACCTTGAGCCCCCAACCTGACAGGCACACCAACAAAAACATCACTCAAACCATATTCACCTTGAAGCTTCACACAACAAGGCAACACACGGTTTTGGTCATTTAAAATGGCATCAACCATTTCAATAACTGAACTTGAAGGTGCGTAGTACGCCGAACCTGTCTTTAATAGGTTGACAATTTCGGCTCCACCATTTCTTGTTCTTGTGACGATTTGATGGATGGTTTCTTGATCCAACAAATCCGTGATGGGAATACCCGCCATCGTGGAATACCTTGGTAAAGGCACCATGGTGTCGCCATGTCCACCCAACACAAAAGCTTGCACATCCCTCACTGAACAATTCAAAGCTTTTGCCAAAAAGGTTCTGTATCTGGCTGAATCCAAAACACCCGCCATTCCAATGATTCTCTCTCGCGGAAATTTTGAAACCTTTGCAGCAACATGAACCATGGCATCCAATGGGTTTGAAACAATGATCAAGATGCAGTTGGGTGAGTACTTCACAACTTGCTCGGTCACAGTTTTTACGATTTTTGAATTAATTTGCAGTAAATCGTCACGACTCATGCCAGGTTTTCTGGGTGAACCTGCCGTGATCACGACAACATCAGAGTTTTTTGTATCTTCATAATTTTGTGTTCCCAAAATGTTGACATCATAGCCTTCGATGGGGGCAGCTTGTAAAAGATCCAAAGCTTTACCTTGAGGCACCCCTTCAACAACGTCCAACAAAACAACATCCGCCAAACGTTTGACGGCCGCCCAATGTGCTGCCGTTGCACCCACATTGCCTGAACCCACGATTGTGATCTTTCTTTTGCCTGTCATACACACCTTTCATCAATGCTCTTAGAGCTAAGCTGCTTAAATAATTAGCAATTTATAAGAATTTGCGGCCTTATATCATTGAATTTCAAAAGATGCCAAAGCAAAATTAGTTTGATGAAACATTGATCATCGACGATTGCGCCGTGGCTGAATTGCACGCCCCTGATTTTGATCGCCAAGTACACAAAACTTTGATTTTCTTTTCTGGGTTGGTGGGACCTGGGTTTTGCAAAATGTCCGTTGGTAAACAAGCGAGCGGCAACACCCTGGTGTTGTTGTTGCTTGGATCCACGCGACAATTGGGTTCAATTTGCGGACGCTCGCTGCCCTCAATGGGCGTTA
The DNA here is from genome assembly GCA_041918415.1 of Bdellovibrionota bacterium. Classification (GTDB taxonomy): domain Bacteria; phylum Bdellovibrionota_G; class JALEGL01; order JALEGL01; family JALEGL01; genus JAYRVV01. The sequence goes on from JAYRVV010000187.1 coordinate 3,004, forward strand.
CAGCCATAGCTTGTGTGTTGGGCGGTGGTGTGGGTGTAACCGTTGGGTAAGGTGTTGGTGATGGAGGAGGTGTGGGCAAGTAATCCGATCCTTTGCAAATCACAAATGTTCGCGTGAAATGATAAGGCCCCAAAGACCTTATAAGATCAGCACAGTCATTGTCTTGGGATGGATTGATGCCACTTAAACCAAAACATACCGAACCCGTGGTTGTGGATTCAATGCTTAATTGCTGGTCCCAAGTGTTACCAAATTCATTGATGGAGCTCTCTTGGGCCATTTGCCCAGAAGTCAAACCGTAATACACTTTTTCCGCTGCGGGGCTCGTGGATGTTCTAGAGCCAACCAATGCAAATTCAATGTCACTGAGTTCTTCAATTTTGAGCTGGCACAGATTGGTGGCACCCGCCAAGGTCGAAGAACCCCGATTGCCTGTTATCACCACCGTCAGCATCAGGCCCATGCCAACCAGCCCGATGGTCAACACAAGCAGAGCCACCAACACTTCAACCAATGTGAAGCCCAGATTTTGACTTAATCTTTTCAACGAATACACAGTGTAACACATTCACACATTTGGGTCACCTTTGAAAAAATCACTCTAAATCATAATCTTTGATCTTATAAATCAGCGCCCTGTGACTGATTTCAAGTAACTTGGCTGCCTTGGTTCGGTTGCCTGCCACTTTTTCCAGCGCGCTTTGGATCAGCCGTCTTTCAAGCTGACTGGTTGCCTTTTTGATCGAAAATTCACTTTGATCACTTAGCTGTGAACCCGAACCTGAACGGGGTCTTATGTCTTCAGGCAAGTGCTCTGGTTCAATCACATTGGCCATTGCCATGATCACTGATCTTTCCACCACGTTTTGCAATTGTCTAACATTGCCAGGCCACGAAAAATCCATCAGCAACTTTAAAGCCGCAGGGCTAAACTCTTTGACTTTTTTCTTTAAACGCTTGTTTGCTTGACCAATAAAATGACGTAGCAAGATCGGGATGTCTTCTGTTCGATCGCGAAGTGGAGGCAAATTCAATGGCAGTACATTTAATCGATAGAACAGATCTTCTCTAAAATGTCCTTTCTCGATTTGCTCCAAAAGATTCTTGTGTGTCGCTGCGACAATGCGAACATCTATTTTTTTTGAACTGAGCGAACCCACCGGTCTAATTTCTTCTTCTTGCAACACCCTCAACAGTTTCACTTGGAGCAAAAGTGGGAGCTCTCCAATTTCATCTAAAAACATCGTTCCCATGTGTGCCTTTTCAAACAGACCTATTTTATCTTGATTGGCGCCGGTGAACGCACCTTTGACGTAACCAAACAATTCACTCTCCAAAAGATTTTCTGGAATGGCTCCGCAATTGATCGAAACAAATGCTTGATGTTTTCTGTCTGAGGCTTCATGCAAGGCCTTGGCCAATAATTCTTTACCCGTTCCACTTTCTCCCAAAAGCAAACAGGTGGTTTTATACTTAGCCACTTTTTTTATGATTTGAACAATATCCAACAATTCTTTGTTTCTGGTCAAAAGCAAATCAAATGTTGAATCTTCCTGATCTTGTAAAATCTCTTGGTGTTTGTTTGTTAAAGCATGCTTGGCGTATCTTGCATGAATCAAAAAAAGTTCCTCGGGCAAGGTCTGCGCTTTTTTGACATCCCATGCTCCCAAATGAATCCACTGCTTTGCTTTTTCAAAATCGTACGGTGTCAATAAAATGACAACATTGCATTTTTTGTTTTCCAAGCTAAGTTTTATCAAAGCTTCCTGTTTTTCATCCGTCATTTCGACCTGAACAAAACACAAAGTGTTTTTCTCAATCGCTTCATTGAATGCTTGAGTTGAATCACAACAAATAACACTGACACCTTGTTTTTTAAAAAAATACTGAACCGAGTTTTTCAGACTCGCATCTTTGATGAAAAGCAATGTTTTAAAGTGTTGTTCCAATGTTTAAGATCCCTGCAGCATCAGGCTAATCACCTTCTCAAATTTACTAAAGAAGTTAAAATCTAACATGTAATCCAAAATAAAACCAAAACTTAAAAATGGCCCAAATGCAATGGGCGTTTTTCTTTTTACCTTGTTTTGCAACATCAATAGGGTCCAATAAACAACCCCCGACACACTTGCAACAAAGACTGTTGAAATCATGCCATGAATGCCCTGATGAGCACCAAACATGGCCATCAATTTCACATCTCCAAAACCCAAGCCCTCATGACCTGTAAAAAATAAAAATAATTTTGATAATGACCACAATGCAATAAACCCTACGCACGCACTCAACACTGCGCCTTTAAAGGAAATGTTCCATGGCAAATTATAATAATCATGCAACAATGCCATCAGTAAGCCTGAAGAAAAACCCAAAATGGTTAATTCGTCAGGAATGATGCGAAACTCAAAATCGATGATGCTCATCAAAACCAAAATCGAAAACAAAAAGTAAATGTAAACACTTTGCAAAGAAAGCCCTTGCTCACTTAGAATCCAAACAGCAAAAAGACCAAGCAACAACTCAATCCAAAAATGATAAAAACCATACGTCGAACCGCAGTGCCGGCATCGACCGAACAAAAAAAGACAACTGATCAAAGGAACATTGTCATACCAGTGAAGTGATGTTTTGCACTTACTGCAACGCGATCTTCCATGTGTGATGCTTAAGCCTCTGGGTAAACGGTAAGCACAGGCGTTAATGAAACTCCCAATGCAGATACCAAAGAAAAATGCCATGAAGTTTGTCATGCCTTTTTCAATCCAATCACCCACAATAAAAAACCCACCACTATCAACAACCATTGAACGTATCTTTTTTGCCCAAGTAAAATCACATGTCCCAAATCAAGACACCGAATCCACCAAAACACACCAGAAAGCATCATCAATAAACCAAACACAACCATCACAGATCCCCACCGATTGGTTTGATAACTTTGATTCAATTGCTTTAAATGAACTGCTTCAAGGCCTGCCACATCCAATGTGTGGTCTTGCAAGGCTTGTTGTTTGGCACGAATCTTTGCAATGACTGGATTAACCTTGTCGGTCCATTCCCAATATGGCCTCACAATGGAGCGAATCGCATACACACTTGAACGAAGGGTTTCCAAGGCCATAAGTTGATGCGATTCACTGACACTTGAGATCTCAAAAAGCTTTTCAATAGATTTTTTAGTGTACGGATTGAAGGGAAAATACCAATGAATCGAACGCTCAAATTGCTCGATGCTTAACTCATATTCTTTTTGATCAAACAGTGCATTGCCGCTGATGTAGGCCACCCTGGATTCATACCCTACACGTATCAGAACGATGATGAGCAATAATAAGACAAAACCTATCGCGCGAATCATCCTCATTTAACTCAAATCTTTTTTGTTAAAAAGCCAAATGGCCAAGGCATTGAGTAAAATGATCAAGGCCACACCATAAAAAACACTGTGAATGATCCACTGCCATGCGATGGGTACACCATGAACCACGCGACTTGATATGGCAAAATGATCCAAGTTGACGATTTCAATGGCATTGATCAAATGCTTAATCCATTTTACAAAATAAGCATACAACTGGCTGGTTTCACTCTGAAGCAAACTCTCAAAGCGTTCATTGACGATCAAGATCAAATCATCCGTTAAATGACCAACAAACACAAAAGCAATTGAAAAAAGTGTGCTCATCAACGAAGAACTGTATGAAGAAAACATGATCGCAGCTGCAGCAATAACACACAATTCAACGTAAATTAAAACAACGGCTCTTAGCAGATAAAAGTCCATACCGCCTTTAAACGTGGCCAGCAAAAGAAACAAAAAAACCGTCATCGCAGACAATTCCAAAAAAATGGTGAAACAAAGCCCTATGTATTTTCCAATAACAAACTCATATCGACGAACCGGTTTTGAAACGATGGTGTAGATGGTTTTTCTTTCGACTTCCTTAAAGATCAAACTCACGCCAACAAAAACCGCTATCAAAACACCAAACAAATACATTGCAGCCAATCCCATGTCTTTAATCATTTTTAAGTTTTCACCTAGTGTCAACTCACCAAGAAACAAAGAAAATAGAGTCAACACAAGAGCAAAAACCACCAAAACATAAAAAACTTTTTGTCGTATGGCCTCTTTGAATGTGTTGGATGCAATCGCCAATATTCTCGTCATCATGATTGAACCCATTGCCTTACAAACAAGTCCTCTAAAGACTCCTTGTGAGATGAAAGTGAAACCACATTAAAACCGTTTGTTTGCGCCAAATTCATCAGCTTTGCAATGTCCGATTTGTTTGTGATTGAAAAAATCAACTCGTTGCCAACACATCGTGGATTAAACTCATCAAACACCTTAAATTTTGAGCCATCGCCTGATAGAACCATTTCAGTTTCCATGATTTTTGGATTAACAAGTTCTCTCATCGATCCTTTGGCAACCAATTGACCTTTGATCAGCACCACCACATGATCACACAAAGTTTCCACATCAGGCAAAATATGTGATGAAAACAAAATCGTCTTTCGTCTTTGCTGAAGTTTAACCACAATGTCCTTGACGTCTTTACGACCAATCGGATCCAATCCGCTCATGGGCTCATCAAGTATGATCAGATCTGGATCATTGATCAAGGCCTGCGCAATGCCCAGTCGCTGTAACATGCCTTTAGAAAAATGCCGAAGTTTCCGATCAACCCTTCCAGCCAAACCAACCAACGTTAACAACTCTTCAATTCTTTGCTTTCTTATTTTTGAAGGAATCGAAAATAGCTTTCCATAAAAATTTAATATTTCGTGTGGTGTTAAATAGTCATAATAATAAGTCTGCTCTGGCAAATAGCCGATTTTTGCCCTAACAGAAGTCAGTTTTGGATTTTGACCAAAAATGTTCACATGACCGCTGGTGGGTTGAATCAAACCCAAAAGCATCTTGATGGTGGTGGTTTTTCCTGAACCATTGGGACCAATCAAACCCAATGTGCTCGCGGGTAAAACGTCAAAGCTTACATCCTCAACGGCTCTAATTTTTTTCTTCCAAAAATCGGTTTTAAAATCTTTGGTCAATTGCTTAATTTCAATCACAGTCTCCATGCGTCATCACCCAAATCTATGTTGCCAAA
>JAYRVV010000188.1:0-2726 GCA_041918415.1 Bdellovibrionota bacterium
CCTTTTTTTACTTTTTGCTCTTTCACTCACATCTTGATCAAAATACAGCATCTGCGTGGCGTCGCTTAAACGAGAATAAATTTCACTGAATGCCAATCCACTTTCCATGTACAGCAATTCACCCAATGTGATGTTTCTTCGGTCATCCTTTTCCCATTTAGAAAAAAGCTGTCGATCGTCAAGCACAAGCCTGTTTTGCTCAACCATCAATGCAACCAGCATGCCCCATACGCTTTTACTCATTGACCAACCCAACTGCTTGGTGCTTTCATCAAAACCAGGTGCGTATTTTTCCAACACCAAATTGTTGTTGTGAAGCACAAGCAAAGATCGCGTCTTCATGTCCGGATCAAACGCAAAATCTTTTACTTTGCTTTCCAAAATGTCATCATGCACTTGCTTAAAATGTTGTCCCTTGTGTTTTTGAACAGGCCAAGGCTTTGGGTGTGATGTAAAATCATGCCTGACCAAAGCACAACCAAAACCTTCTCGATGCTTGGCTTTGGCCAATGTCAAACCCAACCATTGACTTTGAACCACTTGGTTTTTCTCATCCACGCGAACGGGTATGATTTGCATGGGAAAGAAGGACAGATCGTCTTTCATCACCACATCAACAGCACGTTGACTCACAAAATGTAACGAACAAAGCATTTTGACTTTAAAGCCGGCGGCAACGCTTAAATACCTAAAGAGAAAAACTCCTAATGGAACAAAAAAAAAGAGAAAAAAGATGCCTATCTTTTTTCTCTTTGAATTAAAAAACACAAAAATTATTTTGCTGCGTATCTTTTCTTAAATTTGTCCACTCGGCCTTCAGAATCGATGATTCGACTTTCACCCGTAAAATGGGGATGGGAAGCAGAAGAAATTTCAATTTTGATCACAGGATATTCCTTACCATCTGTCCACTTCATGGTCTCCGTTGGAATTTTAGTTGAGCGACCCAGAAATTTATAGTCGCAGGAAACATCGTAAAAAATGACTGGTTCGTACTTTGGATGAATATTATCTTTCATAGTGAGCTAGCTTCTATATCAAGCAAAACATTTGTGCAAGAATAAAATTAAACAATAAATTCAATCACTTACACTTTGAACACGTGTTTAACCCCATGATTTTATACAGTGGACAAAAGTTCATCAAACCCGTGACAAGCGGCACGATGCCCAACAATCCCAAATACCTTATTTGGCCTTCCAATAAGAAAAACAAACTAAACAACACAACAGCCGCAGCAAATCTGAGCACACGATCTACAGAACCCACATTTTTTTCCATGATAAACTCCTCTCATCAATCCTTTCTTCTAAATCTTTACGTCACAGCACATCCCCCATCAATTTTTTCATCTGTTTTAACAGTAAAATCAAAACGATGGCTGCAACGGTCGTGGTTAGGGCAACATAACCAAACAAGGTTGGTAAATCCAGTTTTTCAAAATAACCCGCGGTCATGCCTCCAAGCTTATTACCCAAAGAGATCGATAAAAACCATACACCCATCATTGATCCCGCCAATGCCCTTGGAGCCAGTTTTGTCACTGTGCTTAAACCCACCGGGCTTAAACACAGCTCACCTATGGTGTGAAAAAAATACACACCCATCAACCATAAAGGGCTAACCCGCGCACCTTCACCAACAAACGTTGAAGCGTACGCAAGTAAATAAAAGCCAAGTCCCACAAAAACAAGGCCCAATACAAATTTCATTGGACTTGAAGGTTCTTGTCGACCCAACTTGATCCACAGCCAAGCAAAAGCAGGAGATAAAACAATGATGAACAGGGGGTTCACCGCCTGCAGCCATGTTGACGGAAAAGAAAGTCCCAACCATTCATGACGTGTGAACTGATCCGCAAACATGTTTAGGCTGGATCCGGCTTGCTCAAAGGCCATCCAAAAAATTGATGAAAATACGAAAAAAACAAGCACAGCCACTATCTGTTTTTTCTCCTTGGCATTGAATTCAAGTTTCATGGTTTGGTTTTGATCTGTTTTTTGTGCAGGTTGCATCACATGATTAAAATATTTTTTTCCATATACAAATTGAATGACGCCAAAAACCATGCCCACACCAGCCGCACCAAAACCTAAATGCCAATTGATGTTTTGCCCTAAGTATCCACAAATCAATGGTGCGATGAACGCACCCAAGTTGATGCCCATGTAAAATATCGAAAAACCAGCATCTCGTCTGGCATCGTTGGCCTCATACAAAGTACCCACCAATGAACTCACGTTGGGTTTGAGCAAGCCCGTTCCAAGCACGATCAATAAAAGCCCGACATAAAACAATTGAACAGAACCAAAAGCCAGACAAAAATGCCCGCAAGCGATCAAAATCCCTCCGAGCAACACCGCCTTGTAAAGGCCTGTAAAGCGATCGGCCACCCAACCTCCTGCAATGGCCGTCATGTATACCAACGACGTGTACCAGCCGTAGATGCCTGCAGCTTTTTCGGTGCTAAAACCAAATCCACCATTTTCAACGGCTGCCATCAAAAACAGAACCAGCAAGGCACGCATTCCGTAATAGCTAAAACGCTCCCAGAATTCTGTTAAAAACAAAGTCACCAAACCACGAGGATGTCCAAAAAATGATTGTTGTTGTGTCATAAGCGAATTTGAAACATCATTTTTAACATTAAATCCAGTTTTTTATGCACCCTTGATGGAGCCTCTGGGATATGGATTGTACACCTTGGCGGACTTTTGATAATCCAG
>JAYRVV010000189.1:0-4715 GCA_041918415.1 Bdellovibrionota bacterium
AGGTGGCTTTCTATGAAATTTCTTCAAGCATGTCTATCTATTTTTTTTAATGGGCTGACTTACGGGAGAAGGCGTCGGGGTGCTCAGCAATATTTTATGAATGGCGGTTGCCCTTTGTGCATCGGGTTCCATTTGAGCTGCTTTTAGAATGTATTCCTTCGCGGCCTCGGTTTGCCCTGTGTAGGCTTTTTCGAGAGCTTGAACGAGAAATGAATTCACACGTGGCACATCTTCATGAATTTTTGGTCGTGCGGTGCGATCGAAAAGAATCCATACGATAAAAATAAAAGAGACCAACAAAGTGTGACCAAACTTATCAAAAAAAAGTGCCACATCTGGATGTTTGAGCCAAGCCTGATTTTCAATTAAATTTGAAATCATGGGGCTGATTTTTTGTTTCAGTTGTGAAAAAAAATGGCTTGTTGAAACAACGGCGACATGTGACATTCTTTGCAGTTTGGTTTTCCAACCAGTTTGCTCAAATTCGAAGTCATAGACTTGAGGGCTGATGCGTGTGCCGGCGTTGAGTTTGTGAATGTCTTTTTCAGATGATGTGATTTTTTCGGGATCGAGTTCATTTTTCAATTGGTTGATGGCTTCTTTTTCTTTCAAGAACAAATCTTGCTCTGGCATGGTGGCTTCCGATTTTTTTTGACCTTGTTTCTCCAGCTCATCCAGTTCCATGGAGTTTTCATGCTTGGCCTCTTTGCCTTGAAGCAATTTTTCCATGTCAGTCAACTGTGTTTGACCACGTTCATCTTCTTGGCCTGGGTTTGATGGCGTATGTTCAAAATCTTCTTTTTTCATCATTCCAACACTTCAAGTTGGCAGTAGTTTAACAATATTTTTTTCAAACCGCTCGTTTTAAATTGAATGGTTAATTTTAGATTGTCGCTGTTGCCTTCACGGTTTTTGATCATGCCGGGGCCAAATTTTGGGTGCAAAACCCGTGCGCCAGGTCTGTACTGGTCTTGAATGGGTGTGTTGTGCATATGGTCAAAATCGTCATTCTGACTGATCTGACTGAATTCATCGTAATTTCTACTTTTGCCAAAAGTTTTGTTTTTAAACCCGTGCCCAGATCTGGTTTGGGCAATTTCAAATTGGGTGTTTAACCATCGATTTGGAATTTCACTGATGAATCTGGAGGTTTGGTTGTATTGTGTGCTTCGGTACATGAATCTTCTTTGAGCACTTAACAAATGCAAGCGTTTTCTGGCTCTGGTCATGGCAACATAACAAAGGCGTCTTTCCTCCTCAATTTCGTCAGGATCGTTTTCTTCAATGGATCTTGAATGTGGAAACAATCCTTCTTCCATGCCCACCATCCAAACCGCATCAAACTCCAATCCTTTTGAGTTGTGCACGGTCATTAATGAAAGCATGTGACCAGTGTCGTTTTGGTTTTCTGTGTCCGTGTAAAGGCTAATGTGGTCAAGGTAGGCGCCAACGGCGTTGGTTTGATCGCTTTCAAATTCCTTCATGCTTCTGAGCAATTCATCAATGTTGTCTAGTCGGGTGGAGGATTCAATGGTGTTTTCTTCTTCCAAGTTTTTCATGTATCCGCTTTTTTCAAGTAATTGTTCTGTCATTTCAAGGACGGATTGTTGCTCTACATCCAGTGCTTGCACGTTGATCCATTCGTGAAAAGTTCTCAATGCAAGTTCAGGTTTTTTTTGTCCATGGACAAATTCAATGGCCTGAAACATTGAAATGTTTTTTGAAACTGCGATTTCACTTAATTGAGCCAAGCTTTGTTTGCCAATGCCGCGCGAGGGTTCATTGATCACCCTTAAAAAGGAAACATTGTCTTGAGGATTGATGAGCAGCTTAAGAAACGCAAGTACATCTTTGATTTCTTTTCGATCAAAAAATCGCATGCCACCGAAGACTCTGTAAGCAATGTTTCTTTTGCGACATTCTTCTTCCAAAAGTCTGGATTGAGCATGGGTTCGATAAAAAATGGCCATGTCACTCAGTTTTGTGTTCTGGGTGCTGCTCTCAATTTGATCCAAAGTGGTTCTGGCTTCTTGATAATCATCATCGAGTTGTGTGAATTGAACGAGTTCGCCAGCGGGGTTTTGGGTCCAGAGATTTTTTTCACGACGTCCTTTGTTGTTGGCAATCACGGCGTTGGCCACATTCAAAATGTTTTGGGTCGATCGGTAATTTTGCTCAAGCTTAATGATTTTTGCGTCTGGAAAATCATTTGGAAACTCAAGCATGTTTTCAACGCGTGCGCCTCTCCATGCGTAGATGGATTGATCCTCGTCCCCAACGGCCATCACCTGAGTGTGTGCGCAAGTGATGTTTTTGATGATTTCCTTTTGAATGAAATTGGTGTCTTGGTATTCATCGATCAATATTCTTGTGAAACGGTTTTGTAGTTGCTTTTTGACATCACCATTTGTTTCAAGCAATTTTAGACAACGTATAAGAATGTCACCAAAATCCATGGCATTGTTTGATTTTAGTATTCTTTGATAATTTCGAATGACCTCCATGATGTCGGGTGTTACGGAAAAATGATTCTGAATGTAATGGATGAAATCAATGGATTCATTTTTGGCACGATCGATGAGGTATTTAATGGTTTTTGGGTTTGTTTTATTGGTGTCCAGATTCAGATCTGCAACGGTTTTTTTCAAGACGCTCATTTGGTCGGATTCATCATAAATGGAAAAGTTTTTTTCAAGGTCTGCATGTGCGTGAAATTCTTTGAGGATTTTAAGAGCTGTGGCGTGAAAGGTGCCAATCCAATAAGGTTGTTGGTGTCCCGAAATCAGATGGGCGACACGTTCTTTCATTTCCTGTGCGGCTTTGTTTGAAAATGTGACAGCCAATATCTGGCTTGGCCATGCAAGTGCACTTTCAATGATGTGGGCAATTTTATGAGTCAAAACACGTGTTTTTCCAGAGCCTGCACCGGCGACAACCAAAAGATGGTGATCGATTTCCATCACGGCTTCTTTTTGCTTGGGATTTAAATGGTCCAAACTGATCACGATCGCCCTTTTAACTCATTTTTTCATTCAAGTCATTTCAAAGATCATTTTATCTAAACGAAGATTTCAAGTACAATGCCCGCGTGCTTAAGGTTTATGACACACTGACTGAATCGTTAAAAGTTTTTGTTCCTTTGGTTGAAGGTCAAATTAAAATGTATGTCTGTGGTCCGACGGTTTATGATCATGCCCACATTGGTCACGCCAGGGCATACGTATGCTACGATGTTATGGTTAGGTTTTTAAGGCACATGGGTTATCAGGTCACCTACGCACGTAACTTAACGGATGTAGACGACAAAATTATTCTTAAAGCCAACAAGGACAATGTTTCGTTTGATCACATAGCGAAGTTGTACACGCAATCATTTCATCAGGACATGAAGACCTTGGGTTTGTTATCACCCGACCATGAACCCAAAGCCACAGAATCAATCAATGAAATGGTCGCCATGATTCAAACGTTGATTCAAAAGGGACATGCCTATGAATCTTTGGGCGATGTGTATTTTAAGATTAGATCATATGAAAATTACGGTGCCCTTTCAAAACGCTCAAGGGATGATCTGATGGTGGGCGCAAGGGTTGAAGTGAGCGAAAAAAAATCAGATCCACTGGATTTTGCATTATGGAAAAAAGCCAAACCCGGTGAGCCTTTTTGGTCAAGCCCATGGTCCGATGGACGTCCAGGATGGCACATTGAATGTTCAGCCATGAGCCTTCAAGAACTTGGACAAACCATTGATATTCACGCCGGTGGCCGGGATCTTATATTTCCTCATCATGAAAATGAAATCGCGCAATCTCAGTGTGCCAATGATGCCATTTTTGCCAGATATTGGTTGCACAATGGTTTTGTAACCTTGAAACAGGAAAAAATGTCCAAGTCATTGGGTAACACTTTGATATTGAAATCTTTGTTTCAATCGCATCATCCTGAATCCATCAAGTTGTATTTGATGTACACCCATTATCGGCACCCTCTGGAATTTTCTTTTGAAGGTTTGCAGGAGGCCGCCCGTTCGTTGGATAGAATGTACAGAGTTTTAAAATACTGCCCACCCATCAAGCATTTGGTGGACACAAGTTCAATGAAGCTTTTTGTAGAGGCAATGAGCGAGGATTTTAACACGGCCAAGGCCATTGCGCTGCTGCATGATTTGGTTTCAAAGGCGAACAAAGAAGCATTAAAGTCCAACCAAGAATCAGCAAACCTCTACGCGTCTACTTTGCATCACATCGCGAATTTGATGGGCCTGCTTCAAGATGATCCAAAAACCTATTTTCACTGTTTGCCGTCTAATCTTTCCTTGGATGTGTCATGGATCGAAGATCAAATGTTGAGAAGACACCAAGCAAGACAGAATAAAGATTATTCATTGGCCGATCAAATTCGAATTGAAATGGAATCGAAAGGCATCGCCGTAGAGGACGGACCTTTGGGCAGTACTTGGTTCGTGAGTAAAAAGTAGCTTCTGGGGCTGTAGAATAATTGCCCATCTTCTTCGTTCTCGCGGAAGAACCATCCTCGCGTACAGATCAAGGGTTTGTCGACGGAAGAGAGTTTGAGAAATTAATTTTTGAAGATTGAAGTCTGAAGTTATTTATAAAAGTTATGACGTAGTTCAAGCACGCAATTCAGAAGTGCCCAGGAGTTTGATACGGCGATGTTTTTCTTGAGTTATTTTTTGTGGGCTTTGGATGATACGC
>JAYRVV010000190.1:0-2765 GCA_041918415.1 Bdellovibrionota bacterium
ATTAACGAAATGATATTTGGTTTGAGATTAAAACTAGAAAGAAATGAACTGATTGGAATAGAAATGCGTTTGTTTATATTTTTACCTATCCATCCTGTTGCACTTGTGCTGATGATGTCATCCGCGATCAGTTTTTTTGCGAATCCAAAGTCTGATAATGATCGAATAATAAAAACACCATTGCCGGTCTGAATTGAATTGATAATATGGTACTCGTTAGGACATATCTGCTCTGGCAATATTTTGTAAGGTGAATGCGTATGAATCGCTTTGGACAGAATGCTTTGTTCATCAATATCTTTGAAATAAAGGAAAACATCATCAATGTTTTTATGCTTTAAGTCTCTTAATTTTCTAGTTAAAAGAGTAAGACCAAATAAATGTTTATTTAAAATAGCTTTTTCATAAGGCCAATCAAATTTTAAATGTGTGCTGCTTAAATTATGCATAAAACATTTCTTATAATAATCATAATCAACATCATGCTTAATGTATGATTTTCATTTCAAAAAATAGTAAATATATCAAAGTGCGATCCCCACTTATTTCATAAATAAAATTGAATAGCAAGTTGTGTGAGTATTGCATGGTTAAAACAAATAATATGTTTGACGATACGAATGTAAGAATATTAACCTTGTAATCTTGTGTATCAAAGGTGCCATTGTGAAATATGTTGATAATTTTCGAAGTTTCTAAATAGCATAAAAATTCTAAATGAGTTCGGTATGATGGATGATGTGAGTTGTTAATGGTATGAATTATTTTTAAAAAACAGTCAGGCGAGATATGCCAAAGGGTGGTTGAAATAGCTATTTTCTAGAAAATATCAAAAAGCGCTTTTCGACCACAAAATAACAAAAGATGGCAGTGAGTGCCATGAAAATGATTTCTCCAAATAAATTCAATGTAACAGACTGAATCACGGCATATGCTATTGAATAGATTAATACTATTACAAAAGCCTTTTTGTAAAATAGGGCAGGCACAAAAATTCCCTTAAACTCATTTTTAAACGTTACCCAGCGAATTGAACTTAAGAAAAATTGTGACAAAGCTATGGCTATGCTGGTGCCGGTCAAACCATAATGCTTAGAAAATAAAATTAAACATCCGATATTGAGTATGATAAAAATTATGTTTTGTGCTAAAACGCTAGAGCCCTTTCCGATCATTAAAAAAGTGGATTCATATACTCCAAAAAATGTAAATAGTACATGGCTTAAAATGATTAAACGTACAATGTTTGATATATCTTGAGTGCTTATCGAAAAGAAATTCATAAAAAACATAGGATGAATAAAAATAGAAGCAGCAATGATAAAAACGGGCATTTGCATCCACAAAAATGTATTTGAAATTGTCTTTTTGAAATGATCCGGTTGAGTTTTGTCCAAATATAATTTTTGTACCAAAGGCATCAGGATAGGGTCAAAAACAGATTTTATTTTTCTTACAGCATTTCCAAGCTCATTGATTGCACCATAAATTCCAACTTCCCTTAAAGTAAGTGTTTTACCCAGAATCATTACATCCATGTTATTTTTAAATGCGCCAATGCATTGGATCCACCACATGGAAAAGCTTTCTTTAAAAACAAAACGGATGTAAAAAGTGCGCCTTTGGTTTTCTTGTTTGCTTTTCGAAAACGATTTGTGAAATGTAATCATCGCTAAAACACCACTTACCCAAGCACCCACCATGTGCGCAATACCAAGACCATGAACTTGATAATCATGAAAAACAAGGTAAAGCCCAATCGATAAAACAAGCAGTGGTTCAACGACCGATTGAATGATGTACTCATACTTCATGTTTAATTTTCCTCGAAGTGCGCCAAGATAAATATAGGCCGCTGACCAGCCAGGGAGCACGAACGCAAATGTTTTAAAAAAAGGTGCCAATTGAGGTTTGGAAAGCAAAGAGCTTAAAGGCAGTGCAAAAATGTAGAATGCAGAAGCTAAAATGCATGTTGCCAACAAACTTATACCCACAAAAAAGTGAACATTATGATTGATTTCATGAATTTTATTTTCACTTTCAAGTTTAGCAACAAGACGCAAAACTCCCTGATTAAAACCTAAAAAAGCGAATTTTGATATTGTTTCCGTGATTGAATAACAAAGAATGTAAAGACCAAAAAATTCAGCCCCCAATAGCCTGGAGAAGGTTATGAGATATATGGGTCTAGCAGCCCTTGTTGCTAGTCCCAAGAAGTTGTAAATCAAGCCTTTTTTGTAGGTTTTGGTGTTCGTTGAGTCCACGTGAGTTCAAAGTTTTAAAAGTCCACTGTATATCGCCATCCACCCTGTTTTGGCAAAGAATATTTAATGCAATTCATCAATCGTTTTATTCATTGGTGGATGTTCAACGGTGGGCGCTAACCTTTCAAGATGATTTAATAAAGTTATGTTAAATATTTTGAACGCTTTTAGCGTTATTCTATCTTTTCGCTTGTTGTTTTTATGGCCAATGTTTACATACCACTGAAATGGATTTTTTAGTGAAGAAATACCCGGGTCGTATCAGAAATACGCTTTTGGTGTATTACCTGATTCCGGTTGGATTGTTGATGATTCTGGCTGGGGGTCTGCTTTACAAAACGGCCAAGGACAGTCTAAACGAAGAAATGAGCCAAAGGCTCAAGAGCATTGCCTGGTCTGCCTCCCATTTGGTTAGAAGCTACCATGTGCAAGCCCTTAAATCTTTTGATCCAAACGGTGCCACATATCTTTATCTGCTTGAACAATTTAGACAGCTTCAAA
>JAYRVV010000191.1:0-7623 GCA_041918415.1 Bdellovibrionota bacterium
AAGATTGGGTTTAGATTTCGACAAAAGTAAACAAAATGCAAGGTAATGTATGGTCATCAAAAGGTTAAAAAAAGGGCTGCACGAAGCAGCCCCATCAATCGACTAATTCAATGTATTAAAGCAAGCCGGCTGTTTGCATTTTGGTTTTAAGCTCTCCATTTGAGAACATTTCCCTAACGATGTCGCTGCCGCCAATGAACTCACCTTTGATGTAAAGCTGGGGAATGGTTGGCCAATTTGAATAGGTCTTGATCTCTTCTCGAACGTTCATGTCGGCCAAAACGTTCACGTCCTTAAAAGGCACGCCAAGGCGATTGAGGCATTCAACCGTGGCCGCTGAAAAACCACATTGAGGCATGTCTTTGGTACCTTTCATGAATAAAATAACGTTGTTGTCTTTAATCATTTGTTCAATTTCTTCTCTAATGCTCATGGTGTTACTCCTTCAACCCTTAAACGCTAAATGATAATCCACACCCACAGGTTGTTTTTGAGTTTGGATTTTTAACCACAAAACCCGCATTCATCAAGCCTTCGTTGTAATCAACAATAGATTCTTTGATGTAAGGGGCGCTGAAAGGATCGATGTAAACTTCAACGTCGCTTTCAAAAGACAGAACATGATCGTCCTGTGTTTTTTGGTCAAGTTTAAAACCATACTGAAAACCAGAACAACCACCGCCTTCGATGTAAATTCTTAGTCCCTGATGTTTATCTTGAGATGATTGTATGAAGGACTTAATTTTGCTTTTTGCGTTTTCAGTCAGCTCTATTTTCATGTTTTCTCCTTGTAAACGTCCAAGTTCTTATGAGAACTGGTTAATGAAGAGAGAAATATATTTTGTAAAGATTTTTTAAACGAAGCATTGATTTTCATCCAGTGGTCATTGACTAGACAGGTGCTTTCAAGCACGCAGTCGCAGTCGCTTTTTGAACACTCAGTCAATGCGATGGGTCCATCAAAGGCCACCAAAGCTTCTTCAAGACTGATTTGATCGGGTGTTTTGGCCAATTGGTACCCCCCCTTAAGCCCTCGATGTGAATTGAGTATGCCCTTTCTTGTCAGTGTGTTGAGTATTTTACAAACCATGCGATAAGAAATTTTGGTCTCGCTTGATACAAATTTGGTTGATAACCAAGATTTGCTGATGTTTTTTGCAAAACAGGTCAATACCAAAACACCATAATCTGCTTCTCTTGTGATCTTTAACAAACTTTCATCCTTAAATAAAAATGTGTATACACGGCCCTGACTACATTAAGCAAGCTCCGATCTTGATAAAAGATTACTAAATTGGTATGAATTAGTCAACAAAGGAAGTCACATGCAAGAATTACCCAAAGCAAGCACAAACCCCATTCATCAAAACTTATCACAGGTTTCCAACATCGTTGCTGTATCAAGCGGTAAAGGGGGCGTTGGTAAATCCACGGTTTCAGTGAATCTGGCCATGGCGCTTAAAGATTTGGGTTATCAAGTGGGCTTGATGGACGGCGATGTCTATGGCCCAAGTGTGCCAAAAATGCTTTCTCAATGGACCCCGCCCAAAGAAGAAGATGGAAAGTTGATCCCTCAAGAAAAATTAGGCATTTCGTTCATGTCGATGGGGCTGTTGACCAATGAAGACACACCTGTGATTTGGAGAGGACCCATGGCCACCAAACTGATTCAAACATTTTTATCACAGGTCAAGTGGGGAAAACTCGATTATTTGATTGTTGATTTACCTCCAGGTACCGGTGATGTTCAGTTGACGCTAACCCAGCTTACACCCTTGACCGGTGCAGTGGTTGTGACCACACCGCAAGAGGTTGCGGTTTCTGTAACCATGAGGGGAATCAAAATGTTTGATGAAGTTAAAGTGCCTGTTTTGGGTGTGATCGAAAACATGAGCGGTTTTGTGTGTGGCCACTGCGGAGAGCACACATCCATATTCAGACAAGGTGGCGGTGAAAAAACAGCCAAAGAATTGGGTTTGCCTTTTCTGGGTCGCATTCCTTTGTCACCAGAAATCACCATGGCCGGAGATCTTGGCCAGCCATTAAATCAAAGCCACGATGATGACCGACAAGGGGTGTGTGAGGTGTTTAAGCGCATCGCTCAAAATCTTTTAAAACAAGTCGACCATGTTAAGACACATACTTTAAGCACAAACGTCAAATTGGAAAAATTTCAAAGCGATGACTTGGGTTTGACCTTTTTTTGGTCCGACTCCACACAATCTCGTTTTCGAGCCAAAGCCTTGCGAATGGCATGTGCTTGTGCCAGTTGTGTAGATGAGATGAGCGGTAAGATTTTGATTCACGATAGTCAAGTGCCATCGAACATCACCGTTAAGTCCATTAAACCTGTTGGCCATTACGGCGTTCAAATTGCGTTTAGCGATGGTCACAGTACAGGTATTTATACCATCAATCGTCTGCGTGAACTGGTCTAAATTATTTTAATGTGCAAATAATTTCTGTTCCTTCAAAAAGTTTAATTGCGATGGAGTCTTCAATTTCAATTCGTAAATTTGGATAAGTTTGAACATCAATAGCTTGACTTGAGCGCGGTGGGTTTAAAGCCAAGTCAATTGGGATCATTTGAGTTAGTTTAATGTTATACCAGGCAATTTCTTTACCTTGTAAATTTAATTCAGTTCTGACTCGATTGGATTCTAAGTGTACCAATGAGATCAAATCGCTTGGAATGTCACACTGCAAGCTTGAGGCCATCGCCTTCAAACTTAACAGCAATAAAAATAACCATGAGTTTTTCACGGCCTGCCTTATATAAAAAAACTCACGCCATGGCAAGGGCAATATAAAATCATAACTAATTGATTTTACTTAACTTATAAACACACTCTTGAATGGAAGTCATTTTTAAATGCTTGCATGATGTGCTGTCTGTCCTGTCGACATTTTCTAAGCACTCAACTTTAAACAAACCCTGACACAATTGAATGAGTTCATGTTCAGTTATCGAAAATGGAGGTCCAGAAAAGAAATCATCGGGGTGTTGAACCGTGATTAAAAACATTTCACCTTTTGGTTTAAGCAAACGAAAAAGCATGTTGATCATGTCTTTTCTTTTCGTGGGGTCAATCGCAATGATGCTTGCCCGATCATAAATCAAATCGAAAGGTTCAAAATACTCCTTGGGCAATTTAAAAAAATCAGCATGGACTATGTCGATGGCGCTTGTGTGATGAACGTCAAATCCTCTGTGCTGTTGCTTTTGTACATCAAGGTTATGATGTGAGAAAAACTGATCAATGGCCAAACTCACACCTTCAATGCCAACAACCGAAAGCCCAAGATTTTGAAGAAAAATCATGTCCACGCTCTTGCCACATAAAGGTACCAAAACGCGCATACCCCTTTGAATGTTGAAATGGTTTAAATGTTTGCGTAAAAGAGGATTGACTTCTTCCAAGTGAAAGGGGATGTCGTTATTTTTCCATCGCTCAATCCAGGGTGTTAACATTGAAAGGAAAAGATATGAAAATTGAACAATTGGCAAGCATAATTAAAGAACATTTTTCAGCGCAGCATATCACTGTCGAGAATCAAAGCTTTTTTCATCGAACGCACGCTCATGGAGCGCAGGAGTCGCATTTTAAAATCTGGGTGGTTTCAAAGGCATTTGAGGGGCTTGGTCAGGTTGCACGCCACCAAAAAGTATTTCAAGCGCTCAAAGGAGTTGAATTTCATGCGCTGAGCATTGAAGCGTTTAGCCCTTTGGAATGGGAAAGAAGGCAAAAGCAACATGCTCAGTCAAATTGAAATACAGTCAAAAGCATTGAAGAGAAATTTATTGGGTGATGTGGGCTTTCGATCGCACGCCCTGTACCTTCCACCTGGATACGACGAAAACCGTTCAAAACCTTATCCTCTTATATTCTTTTTAAATGGATGGCCAATCCCGGGCAAGCTTTGTTGGGTTTAAAAGATGCCTTCACCAAACCCTTGGAAAAAAAATTTGATGAAGCCATTGAATCAAAATTGTTCAGTCCCTTCGTGGCTGTGTTTCTAGATGGCACATGTAAAATCGGTCACACGCAATATGTTAACTCTGGCACAACCGGATTTTTCTTAGATCATATCTGTGATGAATTGATCGAAAAAGTTGAATCGACATTTAATGTTGGTCGAAGCGCTCAGCTTCGAGGGCTGATGGGCCACTCAAGCGGTGGGTTTGGTGCGCTTTATATTGCGATGAACAGACCGGATGTGTTTTTAAACGTGGTTTCGAGCGCTCCTGATTTATGGTTTGATCAATTGTATTTGCCCATGATTCCAAACGCCTTGACTGTGATTGAGAAACACAAAGGCATAAAACCATTTTTGGAAGCGTTCTTGAATTCGCCCAATCCCATGCGTTTGATGTCCAGAAAAGAAACCGAAACCATGCTGCTTTTAAACATGTGCGCATGTTTTTTACCAAACGATCAAAGTGCACCATTGTATGGAGATTTGTTTTTTGATTTAGAAACAGGTGAACGTATTGAACAACTATGGCAGAAGTTAAAAACTTTTGACCTGCTTACCATGATCGATCAACACCATATGAATTTGAAAAAAATGCAATGTTTGCATTTGAGTGTTGGACAAAATGATGAATATGGTTTGAATTTTGGTCTCAAGCAATTTTGTAAAAAACTTTCACAATACAACGTACGCCATGAATTCGAACAGCACAGCGGTGGACACATGGGTCAAAGTTATCGTTTTTTCCATTACACCAAGGTTATGCTTGATTGTATACGCCTGTGAGGTCACTTGATTGACATGGGTTGTGTGTTGCTGCAAGCGATGGTGTTGGTCATGCCTGATGTTAAAAGAGCACAGGCGTTGTCTTTGGCTGTTCGAACACAATCTTCCTTGGAGGATGCGCTTGCTAGGCGACATTGGGTGTGACCTTGAAATTGCATACACACTTCACATGAAACACTTTGATCCTTCATGACCATTCTTGTCATCACCAAAGCGGGTACGAACAAGAAAGCCAGGATCAAGGTGTTTTGTAGAAAAGTGCGCTTTTTCTTTTCTTTATACATGTTCGACGTACCCACAGCAGATGCATTTATAGTAAGAAGATATTTCATGGTTGTGCACTTCAAAATAAAAAGAATTTTGTGCGCATTGCTTGCAAGCGATGGGTGGCGCAACATTGCCGTGACTTTGGCGAGTGTAACAATGTTCAAACTCGCAATACAGGCCATGCATGCCTTTAAGCAAACGACTGTGTTGATTGTTGTGGATGCAAAATGAACAATGCTGATCGGTGGCGTTGATGTTTAAGCTCATGAAAAAACGCCCTCCAGGAAAACCGTGTGCGAAAGTGTTTTTATCTTCCTAAAATAAGGTGGGCTTTATGTGCCTGCTTCCGGTTTACTGATCGCGCCAGTTAACTCTTCACAGACAGAGACAAATCCCGATAAACACGTATTGAGACAAAAACAATATTTGCATCACGTGAGCCCCAGGGGGCAATACAAAATATATCGCCTTCATAAATTGAGTCAATGGCTTTGATTAAAAAAAAACAAAAGTAAACACACAATGATTTCAATTGTTTAGAGTAAAAGATAGGCAAAAGGTTCGATCATGATGGAAAGCAACATCAAAACCACCGCAAGAGCAAGAGGCTTGAGGTCGCTTAAATTCACTTTCTTAAATTCATCAAACTCAAGTTGAGGGTGGCTGACTAAAAGTAAAAACAGCGCGGCAAAAACGAACCATGTGGCGTTAAACAACATGCCCATGATCATGGAGATCGAAAAAACAATCCATGACACAGTGCTGTGGTGTTTTCTAAATAAGCCACGGAAGATATAACCACCGTCAGTGATGCCGCAGGGTAATAGAGAAAGTGCAGTGATGGTGAGCACAATTTGACCGACGATGGCCAAGTCGTGCAGGGCAAGGTAATGAGCGCTTGGCACTTGGCCAAAAAACGCCTGACTCAGCCATTTTTGCAAGAGTGATTGTCCGTAAAACATGAACATGCCTTCGTTGGGTAAAGCCGCGATGTTTGACTTTAAAAGGCCCGCAATCAAGGCCAATAAACCCAGGGCAAAACACAAGAGGTTGGGGATGAGTGTTGCCTTTAAAAATTGAAAATTGTTTTTAAATTGACCTTTTAAGTTGGCCACCGTTGTAAAAAAACCAAGCATGAAAGGAATGGCAATCATGTAGGGAATGGCCAGCGCTGCCCCCATTTTTTTAAGTAACCATGCACGCATCAGCTCTTTAGCAAAGAACATGGCCAGTACAGATGTGGCAACGAAGGATGAGTGGGCTTTTTTTAAAAAATAAAATCCAAGTCCCCACGTGATGAGGGGAAACAGCCATTTTTTTAA
Organism: Bdellovibrionota bacterium; assembly: GCA_041918415.1. Lineage (GTDB taxonomy): Bacteria > Bdellovibrionota_G > JALEGL01 > JALEGL01 > JALEGL01 > JAYRVV01. Next base: position 6,351 of record JAYRVV010000191.1, read on the forward strand.
AACAACATCAAACTTCATTTTAATCTCATCTGGGTTCTAACATAACATTATCAATCAAACGAGTTTTACCCACAAAAGCGGCCAAGGCCAGAACACATTTTTTGGTCACCTGCAAAGGTGCTTGAAAATCATCCCAGTTTCTCAATTCAAGGTACTGTAAATCAATGAGTGAAAATGATTGAAGATGCTCTTTTGCAATGCTTAACAAAACACTGGACGATTTTTCGCCAAGATCAAATGCTTTTTTTGCTTTGAACAGTGATGCTGACAATTGCACGGCCACGGCTTTTTGTTCTTCCTTCAAGTAAGCATTTCTTGAGCTGAGTGCAAGACCGTTTTTTTCGCGAACGATGTCGCAACCAATCACTTGAACATCCAAATTAAAATCTTCAACCATGTGTTCAATCATTCGCAATTGCTGGGCATCTTTTTTACCCAAAAACAGATAGTCAGGTTTGGTCAAGGACAGCAATTTAAACACAACCGTTAAAACGCCTTTAAAGTGTCCCTTTCGAAATTGCCCACAAAGAACATTCGATAGGTTGTTTTCATCGATGAACGTAGAGTGACCCAGTGGGTACATTTGCATGGGGCTTGGCTGAAACAAAACGTCAACACCTTGCTGCTTTGCCAAGGCCACATCGTTTTGAAATGGTCTTGGGTATTGATTGAAATCTTCATTGGGTCCAAATTGCATGGGATTGACAAAAACACTCAAAATGGTTGTTTGTGCCATTGACTTGGACTGTTTGACCAATGAAAGGTGGCCATCATGAAGGGCGCCCATGGTTGGTACGAAACCAATGCTTTGATGTTTGGCTTTGGCATCATTAATGAATTGTTGAAACTCAAAAACATCTTCGATGATTTTCATAATAGGGATTCAATTTTTTTAACAATCAATTTAGCTGCTTCTTTTTTGGTGATGTCTTGGTGTGCGTTCACTTCTTTGTGGTCGATGATGTGTATGTTTGTTGTGTCGACATCGAATCCCTTGGATTCTTTATAAACTTCGTTGGCCACAATAAAGTCTAATTTTTTTTCTTTCAATTTAATCTTTGCGTGCTCGATCACATCATGCGTCTGGGCTGCGAAGCCAACAAAAATTTGTTGGCTTGTTTTTTGTTTTGAAAGTTCCATGACAATGTCTGGATTTCTAACCAAATGAAGGTTCACTTCACTTTTTTGTTTGCTGATTTTTTCTTCAATGCATTGAGAAGGGCGATAATCGCTTACAGCCGCCAGTGCGACCAGTACATCAAAAGAAGAAACG
>JAYRVV010000192.1:0-2913 GCA_041918415.1 Bdellovibrionota bacterium
AGTTTTTTCAGCTTTAGATTCAACAATAAATACAATCGGTTGATACTCAACGCATTGGACCGTCAACCTTTTGGCTATGGGAATTGTCACAAATTTAAAATCAAATTCACATTTTGTTTTATTCTCTTGAGTAAGTTCTCCTTCAAAATGATGATATGGAAACGAATAGTCATATGTTAATAAGATTGTGCCATGATTATGTTGAAACGTGTAGGTCTTAGCAAACACAGAATCATGAAAAAGCAGAGCGACAACAAAACCAAGCGCTGCGCTTTTTAACAACATTACAAACTCACTTCTTTTATCAATTTTAAGTAACTAATTTTAATATACGTAAGCCACACATTGGCCGCAGCACCTCTAAAATTTACAATTTTTTGAAATTTTTCGATGTTTAAGATTTTCCCTTTGCAATTCAAACTAAGTTTATTGCTCGTAAAATCCAGATTCTTAAAGGAACAAAGATCTTCATCAAGAGAGTTTACTACATTCAACTCAGCAATTGTATTTCCATCAAGGATAACTGTGGCCGTGTAGAACTTTGTCTTAATTTCAAGCTCTTTTGAAAATGCAATATTTGAAATCAACATCAGCACAACATACAATAATTTTTTATTCATATTTTCTCCCCTAAAATGTTTCAACAACTACCATTTAAATGCATATTTATGCACTGTCAAGTGTTTTTTTATTCATCATTTATGCGTCACTTATTTAACGATGCAAAAATGCCAAGAAAAACCAATAAAAAGGAAAAATTGGGGACAGACCCCCAAAATGGGTAAAAACAAAAAAGAGGGACAGACCCTAAATTTTATAAAATTATTATTTATTTCAATAAGTTATAGATGACCCGTACTGGACTCAAGGACATAATATCGAATCGGATCCATCAATATTTTAAACAGCGAGAAGGCAAGTAAAGCCTTAAAAAGTGGTCGTTTAACATGCATCACATGCGATTGGCATAAATACTCACGAATAGGCATCGATCTTAATATCGACATAGGCGAATTTACAGTTGCGTCATAAAGTCGAAGAACCATCAAGCGATCCAAAGGTTCATTGAAATCCCCAAGAGCAAACCATTGCTTGCTGCTCACTTGAATGGGCAGCTTTGGAATGTCTCCAACCGTTTGACCCAGCATTTTTAGTGTGACCGTTCGCTCCAATCCATACTGGTAATATTCAATATCCTTAAGTGCCTGGATAGTGGCTTGTTTGAAATCCTTTTGACTTTGTATGTGTTCGATTAATCCCGCATTGATAAAATCTTGTTCCATCTGATTTGAATCTGCGTTCAGATTGTTTGCATGGCGATGATACAACAGCTTCAACGAACGAACCGATTGATCGACTTTCTTTTGAATCGTAGGATTATTCGAAAACATTTTCTTAAGCTCAAGATCAACTTGATCCACATACAAACTCGTTTGAAGCGTTTCATCAATCATCTTGTCTGCACTCATCCAAAATTGTTGATTGAGAAAGCCATACATTGAAAAATCAATCAGCGCAGTTGGCAAGCCAGCCAACCAATCGTTTGCATATTGTGCTTTAAAAGACAATGAGGGGTTAAACACCATGGATTTTTGACTGGATCCCATTGAAAATATTAAGGCGTTATATAACATTTTTGAAATCCACACGCCATCGACCACTTTTCGCTGGTCATATTTATCTCGATTGGATAGTGCGTAAAAAGCCGACCCAGTCACCATGCTGACATACAATGAAAAACTTTTAAACAATCGAGTTGTTTCGTTGGAGTGATTTGAAAACAACATGGCACAATCTCGCGTAAGCATTTTGCTTCGATTGGCTTCGTATATGGCATGTGCATATGCTTCCTTGAATTCAAATCCCTTGTGAATGTCATTTTTTAAAACCTCGTTGAATCGTTTTGCCCTTTGTATTTCTTGCTTAGATAATTCGTTTAACAATGGACTTTGATCAAGCCATTTATCCAATGTTGGTTTGGTGTCTTCAAGCCATTTTTGCACATGGTTTTGATTTTGTGTAATCCATCCCAAATTGTAATCCGTATCCAACTCATCAAACGATTTAATCATTTTTTCAAGCGACACCGGATGAATCTGATCTGCCTGCATCTGCTTGGACACTGTTAAAAGTGTTTGATAGTTCGTGTAACGACGATATTTGGCAAGCATCATGAATTGATCAATACTTCCAATGACCTCATCCACCATTTCTATTTTTTTTTGCTCAGAAATAAATTTACTTACCTTGAGAAATACTTTTGCATCCTCCAAGTTATTCAAAATGATATTTTTTTCTTTAAAGACCTTAAATATTTTCAACCAGTACGTGGATGGCAAAATGGCACTACCATTAAACATGCGTGCAACTGTGTTTTGCAAAGCTTGATCTGCTGATACACTCTCATTTAAAAAACGAGTCACTTCATCAGAGTAATTTTTAATAAAATGCGTGCACAAGCGACCTTGGCACAAGGTCCAGACAGCGTTGTTTTGAATCAACGGTTTTAAATGATTCACATGTATGACCCCGCGCTCAAGCCAATGGTTGATCGTTTGCTCAAATAATCCATTGGCCCATTTTTTTTGGGACCACATCATGAATCTTTTTAAAAACATCACCTTGGTCTGATGTGAATGATATTTTAATAAGATGGGTTCAAACAATGAAACCGAGGCTTTAAAGATGGGCTTAAACAAAATTGTTTTGAAAAGCGCACTTGGTTTAACAATTTCTTTTAATTCATATGATGTTTTTGGTAAGCGAATGTTTGAATAATAATTTTTTACGAAACCTGAACCTTGGCCATTTCTAAAGGCATCTATACTTTTCAAGAACAGATCGTCTGAAGTTTCCATTGACATCAATTGATTCTTTAACTGTAAAAACAACCTTGCATCACTGCTGTGTAAT
>JAYRVV010000193.1:0-3731 GCA_041918415.1 Bdellovibrionota bacterium
CGTCTCAGCGTCAGTTGCGATCCAGAAAGCCGCCTTCGCCTCAGGTGTTCCTCCCGGTATCTACGAATTTCACCTCTACACCGGGAATTCCGCTTTCCCCTCTCGCACTCTAGTTAAGTAGTTTCCAATGCCATTCCATGGTTGAGCCACGGGATTTCACATCAGACAGACTTAACCGCCTACACGCCCTTTACGCCCAGTGATTCCGAACAACGCTTGCACCCTCTGTCTTACCGCGGCTGCTGGCACAGAGTTAGCCGGTGCTTCCTTTGATGGTACCGTCAGACACTGGTTTATTAAACCAATGTGTTTCGTTCCATCCGACAGGGCTTTACAACCCGAAGGCCTTCATCACCCACGCGGCGTTGCTGGATCAGGCTTTCGCCCATTGTCCAATATTCCCCACTGCTGCCTCCCGTAGGAGTCTGGACCGTGTTTCAGTTCCAGTGTCGCTGATCGTCCTCTCAGACCAGCTAATCATCTTGGCCTTGGTAGGCTTTTACCCTACCAACTAGCTAATGATCCGTGGACCCATCCATAGGTGACAGCTTTCAAGAAGAGGCCATCTTTTACCTCAAAACCCATAGATCTCGTGGTCTTATGGGACATTAGCCCGCCTTTCGGCGGGTTAGTTCCCTCCCAAGGGAAGGTTATCCACGTATTACGGACCCGTGCGCCACTTTACTCATACCCGAAGGTACTTTCTCGTTCGACTTGCATGTGTTAAGCACGCCGCCAGCGTTCGTTCTGAGCCAGGATCAAACTCTCCAATTTAATATGTCGAGATTTAAGGGTTTTTAAGGCCCCTAAAGATCCTTGAGCTTCACTTGTTGTTAAAGACTCAAGTAATTGAATCAAAAAACCACACAAAACGTTTGCATGTTCACTATTTGATTTTCAAAGATCAAAGTTCCACAGGGCCTTTATACAGACCAACAAAAGTTAGCAAGAGAAAAATCAAAAAATTTTCTTCTTTATAAAAACGTTTGCTTTGTAGAAGTCTTCGCCGTTTGGCTAAGAGGGCGCAATATATTGAAAATTACACACGTTTGTCAAAAGTTTTTTTCATTATTTTTCTACCATTCTAAAACCCTTGTCCATGGCCTTTGTGAGCACAACCCCACCCAAAACAAGGGTCCACGCCCACTTGATCCATATCATTAAAACCACAATGGCCGCCAACGAACCGTACACTTCATTGTACTTAAAAATCTCCTTCACCATCACGACGTAAAGCCCTTGCAAAGCAAACAACAGCAGCGTTACCACCGCTGCACTCAATAATGCATACATGCACCTTGTTTTTTCTAGAGGTAAAAATTGATAAAAGCAGTACAAAAAAACAAACAGCACAAGCACCTGTGAAAACACAAAAGATATCCATTGAAAATGAAAAATAATTCCATTTGAAAAGAATCCGACCAGAACACCAAAGCAAAGCGGTAAAACAAAAAATATTAAAGTGTATAAGCCCAATCCCTTTTTAAAACTTCTCTTTTTTTTGATGCCCAAGATGGATTGCACGGAGCGATCCACCTCAATAAACAATGAGCTTGCCGACAAAAAAAATCCAACAAATCCAAGTAAGCCCAAGGTCTGACTTTTAAATTTAACAATCAAATCATTAAAAAATTCAATCAAAACAGTTTCATTTCCAACACTGATCCACTTAAACAACAGAGGGTGAACATACTCGTAGAGTAAATCCATTCCACCAAACGTTTTAAAAATGGAAAGACTGACCGCCAGCAATGGAACAATCGACAATAAGGTTACGAATGACAAGTGTGAAATGGTTTCTTTTAACGATTCATCGATCCAGATGGAATAAAAGGCATGAAAAAAAGATTTTATATTGTTGATTAAAACTTTAGACACTTACGCAGCATACATCAATTTTAAGAAATTCGATCGATATGTTGAAGTCGATCAAAAACATACTCTCCAATTCGCATCCTGTCTTCTTCATCCACACCACAAAAAGCCATTCCAAAACCTCTAGGAAAAATGGCTTCCAAATCAATGTTTGTTGGTTTTTGTGTGTAGACAACTTTTGCACTCACTGCAACCGATTCGCGTGAACCCAACTCTATTTGAATATTAACCAATTTTCCCACGGGTAACTCTTCTTGTGTTTTTAAAAACATTCCCCCGCTGCTTAAGGAAATGGCTCTTCCAAAATCGCTGTAATTTGTAAAATCACTTGTTTTTGCAACATTGAGATTAACCAAAGACCTTGGATGCTCTCTTCTTTCAGCATGCTCGCCATGCAACAGGCGATTGACAATAAAACCAAGTTCATAACACGTTTGATGGTCATTCATCGTGGCACTGATTTTAAAGTTTTTAGGTCGCTTAAACCGATCTTCATATTGAGAAAATAAAACCAAATGCTTATCAGCTTGCGCATCAAGCAGGCTTTGAACCTTTTGCAAATTTTTTTCATCACAAACCCAGACTCGACTTCGGTTATGTTTCATTTCAATGTCTAGGTTTTGAGCATTGGTGTTTTGTAAAATATCCAAGCTAAGGTTTAAATGTTTGGCTAAAAATTTTAAACGCTCCACGATCAAGCTGTCCCTTGCCGCAGAATGAAACACAACAACCATGCTTCTTTGCTCCTTCATCATGTGGTCTTTGCAACTGTAATACTAGATTTTACAGTATTAGACCACAAATAACAAACTTAATTCTTTAAACCCTCTTTTGCGAGGCTAAGTTATTAAAAGTTTTGACATTTTTGATCCATTCATCGACATGTGCCCTAAGCTCTGAACTTAAATCAATGAACTTAACCCCCACACCAATGCGATCGTCTTTGGTCACTTGAACTCGAACAATGCGACAGAAAATTTCAAAAGGCTTTCTTTCAGGCGGATGAACCCTTAGATATATGTTGATTCCGACAGGAAACTGAACAGGCGAAACAAATCCCAAACCTCCAAAACTTAAATTTCTTACAGCACAAATGTAGTTTTTCCCATTGTACGTTAAAAAGACGGAACCCTTTGAACTGTACCTTGGAAACTCCCTGCGATGAGGTGTGACCACCTGTTGGTTTTTAAGTGTTTCCTTGAAAAGATCGACATTCAAACCCAACAAGGGAAGCATCTTAAGCCCCAAATCCAGCTGCATGCTTGAGCCGCTCACGATCGCATCAATTGATTTCATTGCGCTAGAAGATTCATCCACATGTTCAAAACTTTCTGCAAACAAGGCAACCATCACGTTGGGCAACACCGCCTTGGCCAATTTCGCAAATTCCAATCCACTGATCTTTGATTGTGACAACATCATCACGGCCAATTTGGGTTTAATTTTCTTTATTTTCTTCAATGCCTCCTCGGCATCCAAAGCTGAAATCACGTTGTAACCGTTTTCGCGAAGAAATCTTGAAAAGGCCTCCAGCAAAGGAACGAGTTCATCAATGATCAATACATAGTTGTTCATCTAAGTGGACCATTCTAATGTTATTTTAAAAGACTTTCAAAAGGTTTATTTAATATCCTCTAATTTGAATTGTTTCATGTGATAGTACAGTGTCGGCCTTTTGATGTTTAGAAGCATGGCGGCTTTTTGCTTGCAACCTTTAGCCTGAACCAAAGCATCCATGATCGCCTCCTTGGTTAAATCGTTTTTTTGATTATTTAGCACAAGCTCTTTAATCGACTCGATCTCAATGTCATCGGCAACAATGGCGTCATGGCATGATAAAATCAAGGCGCGTTCCA
>JAYRVV010000194.1:0-8689 GCA_041918415.1 Bdellovibrionota bacterium
ATTCGCTGTCGGTCGAGGCCGCGAGCACTTCGCAATTCAGCTTTTTGAACTCGGCGTAATGCTTGTCAAAGCTCTTGATCTCGGTCGGACAGACGAACGTGAAATCGAGCGGATAAAAGAACAGCACCACCCATTTGCCCTTGTAATCGTTTAATGAAACTTCCTTAAAAGCACCGTTGACATAGGCCTGTCCTTTAAATTCAGGCGCTTTTTCACCCACTCTTATCATTTAAAACCTCCTTCAATGAATTGTTCATGCTTTGCTGTGTTTAAGTCACAGCAAATGCAGCGAGGTTATAGCTTTAAGGTGATAAAAGATAAAGATTTAAACATGATTGCATGTCCCATTATCTTAAAAATGGATCTGCCCTATCGAGTACTCATTAAGCAAAAAACTGCTTAATCCACTTAATATTATAACTTGTTGATTTTATTAAAAATATTAGCATGGCAACGCGGCATAAACCTTGCAATATACAGCTTTATGATGTCCGTTTATCATCAAATAGCATGTGTCCTATTTATATGCTCAGGCTTTTTATACCCTACTGTTTCAACATTAAAGGTTCAAAGCCAGCACGATGATATGATTCGATTGTTAAGTGATACAAAGCTATTAAAAATAAGCCCTAAAACATCAAATTTGGTTAAAGACATTGCCCATGTCAGCCAAAAAACACAATTGGACTGGAAATTGATCAGCTCCATGGCTTTTGTTGAATCCAGTTTCAAAAAAAGAGCAAAAAGCAAAATGGGAGCCAAAGGTTTGCTTCAGGTCATGCCTGTGGTCTACAAAAGACATAAGGATAAAAACCCCTACAACGCCAAAGACAATTTGTCCATGGGCATTGCTCACTACCTTAAATATTACCGATTGATTGAAGCAGACAGCAGCATGGACCGCGCTTTGCTGGCATTGGCCATCTACAATTCGGGCATAGGTCATTTCCGAGATGCACAGCGCCTGGCCATACGTTTAAAATCCAATCCCTACACATGGGAAGGTTTAAAGCCTGCTTACCTTTTGCTTAAAAACCCAAGGCATTACAACAAACCCTATGTGCGTTACGGATACACCAACGGTGATGAAGTGACCGGATATGTTGCAAAAATTTCAAAGCACTTTCATCATCTTCAATTATTGGAAAAGCAAAGCTTTTTAAATTAAAGACATCCATGCATGCGTTTAAACAAAAACCAATTGTGCATTGTTGTGCCATCCAAGCAAGATCCCTTACTGAATCAATGCACATTATCGATTAAATCTCACCACCACATTGTGGTGAGCCCCTCACCTTTATCCAATTTGAATTTTCAAAACAGAGCTCAGGCCATGAATCATGGCGCTCGCCAGTGCTGCGAATCAAGCTACATCATGTTTTTACACGCCGATTGTGCGCTGCCACTTGATTGGGATAATCATGTCAATAAGGCCATGGCAAAAAACATTCCCTGGTTTGTGTTTAAAAAAACATACGACTCAGATAAAACGATTTTAAAAATTCAAAGCCTGATCCTGAATCAGTTAACACAACATTTTCGTCTTGGCATTGTGGGCACCAATGCGTTGACCATTCGAAGAGACATTTTTGAAAAGATCCATGGCTTTGACGATGTGGTTTTTTTGGAAGATGTGCTGATGGTTCAAAAATTAAAAGCCATCGATCAAGGTCTTGTCTTATCGGCGAATGTACATGTCAGCCAAAGACATTACGTTAAACATCCTTTATGGACTTGTCTTAAAAATGCCATAATATACGTGCTGGCGCTCATGAAAGTTCCAGGTTTCTTTCTCAAGAGGTATTACTGATGTTATGGATTCACATGTTTTCTCTTTTTGGATTGCTGATCTACAGCTTTCATCGGGTGTATTTAAAATTCATATTTAATCGATCCATTCAACCATCATTAAAACCAAGCGATTTTCTTTCAAACGACGACTTACCTGTGGTCACCTTGGCCATTGCCATCTACAACGAACCGGAAGTGGCCAAGCGTGTGATTGAGAAGTCTTTAAAAATGATTTACCCACGATCCAAACTGGACATACAAATTCTTGATGACAGCGATGACGGCTCATCTGACATGATCAAAGCATGGGTTCAAAAGTTTCAAAATGAAGGCCACCCAATGGTTCACATCAAAAGAAATCATCGTCAAGGCTATAAGGCCGGTGCATTGCAAAATGGCTTGTCCTTGGCCAAGGGTCAATTCATCGCGATATTTGATGCGGATTTTTTACCGGATCCTTATTTTTTCCAAAAAACATTACCTTATTTTAGAAATCCTGAAGTTGGGATGGTCCAAACCAAATGGGCTTACATCAACCCAACTGAAAACATTTTAACTTACGCACAAAAATTAATGCTGGATGCTCACTTGGATGTCGAACATGTTGCAAGACTTAACGCTGATTATCTCATTAATTTCAACGGCTCGGCAGGTGTTTTTAGAAAAAAAGCCATCGAAGAAAGTGGCCAATGGCATTGCCAAACGCTCACCGAAGATTTGGAACTGAGCATTCAAGCACAGATCAAAGGTTGGAAGTTCATTTACACAGCATCGAGCGCTTCACCATCAGAACTTCCCAAAAACATCATGGCCTTAAAATCACAGCAATACCGATGGTCCATGGGTGCATCTCAAACGACAAGAAAATTGTTGTTGTCCATTTTTCAATCCAAACTGAGCTTGTCCCAAAAAATCGAACTTACACTTCACATCACTTCCAACTTAAGTTATGTGTTCATGTTGGTCTTGCTTCTTTCGCTCTCGCCTGTGTCCTTGAGGACTGAATTACACACAACGCGTTTGATTTTGTATGCCCTGCTTTTAATGAGCACGGTTTATTTCTTTTATCATCCAAGCAAAACAACTGTAAGAAACAACATCCGCAACTGGTTAAGCGTGGTTTTGGTGGGCTCTGCCTTAAGCATCAACAATGCACTGGCCTGCTTGAAAGGATTCATCAGTTTGAATGAAGTGTTTGTTAAAACACCCAAATGGGGCGGACAAAACAAAAAGCATCATTTTAAATTTGGATGGATTGAATGCGCTGAAATTTTGGTTTTTGCTGTCCTTTTATTTCAATGGATCAATCAAAAGCAAACCCTTGATTGGATGATGGCGTTCGCTTTTGTTCCATTTTTAGGTTTAGCTTTTGTCAATCTGTACAACGTGTTTTTTCTTTTTCCACAGAAAAACAATCGTCATTAACACATAGGGTATGGCACTGATCCATTTGTGTTCTTCCCACACACCATCCATTTGATAACGAGCAATGACATGGTACGAACTCATTAATGATAAAGAAAAAATCAAAAGTGGCCAAGACACATAAAAAACCATCATCAACACCATCCACATGCTGTACCACGGATACAAAGTTGGATTAAAAAACAAAAACAAAGCGCCACACCCAACAAGTCCCTGCATCATCCTGTTTAAGGAAGATTTATTTTTCAATTGCACGTGTAATACAATTAAAGCCGTCATCAACCCTAAGACCATCAGCACACGCGCTGCATGACCTGATAAAAAGCCATTGAAGAGATGAAATACAAATTGATTGAAATACCAATGAACTCCATACATGCAAACACCACGCATGTGATCCAAATTTAAAAAGGTCAGCCACAAGCCAAGCAAAGCGCACATCAAAAACACCACATAAGTCCATTTGCTTTTGTATTTGATAAAAATCACAAACATCAAAGGCCATATTTTCACAAGGCCCACCAAGGAAAGCAAAACACCTGACAACGTTGCTTTGCTGTGAACATACACATAAACAAACAAGCTAAGCAACATCACGCCCAAAGCATCCACATGCCCTGAATAGGCACTTTCGATGATGCACAAGGGATTTAAAACATAAATCAAGGCATGACTCAATTGAAGGTTCATGTGTTTTAATGTTTTACCAATTAAAATTGTTGTGAGAACATCACACAAAGTGTTGAGCACACAAAACCCCATATGATGATTGAACAAAACTTTCACGGTGGCAAAATACAAACCAGAAACAATGGGATAAACTGAAGCGACATTTTGATGATCGATGGGTAAATGCATAGGATCAAGACCAAGCACATTCATCCATTGTTGTGGTGTCATTAAACTCGGTGTAAATCCCATGTTCCAGATCAAACCATCAAACAAATACCTAGAAGTGTCGTTGCTAAGAACTGAATATTTGCTCCAAAAAATCATTCTGATTAAAAATGAAACAACGCAAATGTTTAAAAGGTTTAACTTAAAGTAAGGTCGACAGATGATCAACAAGTACAAAACTGACCACGATAAAAAGCACAGCATGAAGGCGTAAAATGAAAAAGCTGTCCCAAGCGAAACACGTGTCAATAGTGCAAACAAAAGGTACAAGATTGGGTATAAAAACTTATCGCTTATCTTGAAAAGCAATGTAACCTGAGGGTGTTTGAATTTTAGCCAATGACAATTGATGTTTGATGTTTTGAATCAGTGACTCTTTGACCGTATAGTATGCTTTTGTGTCTACCCACACACGAACATCCCAAACCATGGCACGCTCTCCAAGTGTCTCTAAATAAACACTGGGTGGAGGCTCTAAAAGAACTTGGGTGGTGCTTGCTATGGCATGCGCTAAAGCTTCTCTTGTTGCTTTCATGTCTGCTTGGTGTTCGATGGCCACTTCAACATCCACCCTTCGCGTTGGCATGAAGGTTAAATTCTCAATCGTGGAACCAAAAATCAATGCGTTGGGGATGTACACCTTTCGATGGTCAAAAGTTAGTATGATCGTGTTAAACAGGCCAATGCTTTGAACATGACCGGTGTGGTTTTGAACAACAATGAGATCATCCACACGAATGGGCCTTAAAAGAATGAGCATCACCCCTGATGCCAAGTGAGATAAGGTGCCCTGAAACGCAAGTCCAATGGCCAAGCCGCTGGCACCGATCAGAGCGGCAATGCTGGTGCTTTGAACACCAAACACAGTCAATGACATCAACAAACCCAAAAGCAATGAAACGATTCTGGCTACGTTGCCTAAAAAGTGCGACAGCGTGTGATCAACCGACCTGGCTTTGAGCGATCTGGCAACACCTAAGTCGACCCACTTGGATATAAAAATAGAACCAAAAATAAGCAACAAGGCCAATGACGCTTTAATGGCGGACTTTGAAATCAAAGCAATCACTTGGGGGTTTTCAAACAACTGATTAAACATGCAATTAAAATATAGAATGGGAATGTAGAAAAATACAGTTTTTGGTCTGTTGAAAAATTGTACCAGATTCGAGGCCGTCGCACACGCATCACCACAGCGTACTTGGGTCTGTACGCGAGGATGGTTCGTTCGAGAACGAAAAAGGTGGACAATGATTCTTAATCCCCAGAATGTTCAAAAAAGTTCAAGGCACCTGTGATTTAGTTTAGTATCTTTGTGCATGCAAGATCAAACCCAAACCCTCTTAAACATTGCCTTGGCACTTAATTCACAGCGCAATTTGGATTCACTGCTTAAACTAATACTTGATCAAGCCACAAAGCTACTTGGGGCGGATGCCGGCACCATTTTTTTAGCCTCTCCATCTAAAAAACCTGACCACTTAATTTTTCAATCGGTTGTCAATCACTCTAAATCATTTTCATTTAAATCTTTTACCGTTGGCATCAATGAACAAAGTTTGGCCGGCTATGTTGCCGTGCATAAAACCCCGCTTAAAATTGATGATGTGTATCACTTGCCTCAAGATGTACCCTATCGTTTCAATGCTGATTTTGACCAAAGCACAGGTTATCTCTCTAAATCCTTGCTGTCCGTTCCCATGTGCGACACCAATCAAAACCTCATCGGGGTTGTACAAATCCTAAACAAACTGGACGCACATAAACAGGCAATACCTTTTGCACATGAAGACATCACCTTGCTTCAAGCCTTGGCCAATCAAGCCGCCATCGCCATTGAAAACGCCAAGCTGTATCAAGATATTGAATCGCTTTTTGAAAGCTTCATTCAAGCGTGTGTGACCGCCATCGAATCCAGAGATCCAACGACATCCGGCCACTCCAATCGCGTCGCAACGTTGACCTTGGGCTTGGCCAGAGAAATTCATGACATTGATCATGGTCGGTTTCGTTTGATTCGCTTTAACAAGCAAAATTTAAAGCAAATCGAATACGCATCTTTGCTTCATGATTTTGGAAAAATCGGAGTTAGGGAAAATGTTTTAACCAAAGCCAACAAACTCTACCCGCATGAACTTTCATCCATCATGGATCGTATTGAGCTTGTTAGGCAACACATTGAAATAGAATTCTTAAATCAAAAAATCAACCATCTTCAAAACAAAATCACTGATTTTCAATCCATCGAAAATGAAAAACATCTTAAAATAGAAAAACTCAATCAAATTGAAAACCTGATTGTAGCCTCCAACCTTCCAAGCATATTGACCAAGCAAGTTTCCCTTGAATTGGAATCGCTCGCACCATTGTCTTTTGTAAACCAAAACGGCCAAAGCACTTTCGTTTTCACACACGATCAATTGGAAACCTTAAAAATTCCAAAGGGCAGTCTTTCACTCAAAGAAAGAAAAGAAATTGAAAATCACGTTTCACACACCTATGAGTTTTTGAAAAAAATATCTTGGACTGACGATTTAAGACGTGTTCCCATGATTGCCTATGGCCATCACGAAAAACTGGATGGTTCAGGCTATCCTAACAACATCAAAGACGAAACCATTCCTTTTGAAGCCAAAATGATGGCCATCGTGGACATCTTTGATGCGCTCGTGGCCAGCGACAGACCCTATAAAAAAGCATTGGAGATAAGCAAAGCCTTGGATATATTAAACATAGAAGCAGACCAGCAAAAACTCGACAAGGATCTGGTTGAAGTCTTTGTTTCTAAAAAAGTGTATCGCTTAACAACATCATGACCAGAGCATTTTTTGTTTTTCTGTTTTTCATTTTCATTTTTTTCGTTGCCCTACACCCGGGCTGGTATGACTCTGCTGAACTTGTGGTGGGTTCTTGGATGTTGGATTTTACCCACCCTCCAGGTCAACCGCTCTATCATTTGCTGGTTCATCCGTTCACGCTTATACCTTTGGGTAGCATTGCTTTTCGATGCGCCTTGTTTTCCATGTTGTGCCATGTCTTGTCAATGAGCATCTTGGTTCACATTCTAAGAGAAATGTATCGTACATCTTATCTAATTTTGATTTTTATAATGTGCATACTTTGCTTAAACCCAAGTCTATTAAGCCAAGTCAGCAAAGTAGAAGTTTATCCTCTCTTTAACCTCATCTTTGTCTTTGTCTTAAAACAATGCTTCACGTATGAGCGTGACCATAAAAAAAGTCATTTGTACATGGCCCTTCACTTGGCTTTGCTTTCCATGTGGATTCACATGCTGCTTGGGTTCATCTTGTTTGCGGCTTTGTTTTTGATTTATGTTAAGCATTTTGATTTTAAAAACATTTCGATCGTCTTATTTTTTTCTTGTTTGTGTGTGTTTTATTTTGTTTTTAGAAATCAAGAGCAACTTTTTTTACATTGGTTTAAAATTCAACGTTTTGATCAACTGCTTCGCTATCTTTTGGCCAAAGACTATCAAGGTAATTTCAATCACACGTCCATGTCCATGCACGACATCAAGAACTGGATCAAGCTTATCAACCCAGCAATATTTTTTATGGCTTTGTTTGGATTAAGCACGTTCGTAAGGCACAAAACGTTTCTTTTGTTGTTGCTTATTTTTATTCTCAACGCATCCATTTGGTTTATTTATCCTCTTCACACCAACAACCCTGACATTCACGGTTACAGCATGCCCTTGACCACCCTTTGCACATTGTTTTCGTGCATGGCTTTGATGAGCTTAAAACAATCTCGACTGGGTCTTGCCATTTTTATGGTGTTCACGTTGTACATTGGCCATTCATTCGCAAACAGTTTAAGCCGTGCACTTAACATACACGGAAGTGACTTTTCAAAACGCTTGATCAACTTTTATGCTCAAAGCCCAAACCAAAGTCATTTTCATGTTAAGTCCGACCATTGGATTTTTAACGCATGGTATGCCAAATCCGTTCTTGGTGTAAGACCAGACGTCAGTGTAAACTTTCAAGTTGATGGTCAAATTGAAAAAGCAGGTCATTTTTATGAAACCCCTTTATCCCCGAACACAAAACTTTTAAGCGATGATTTATTTTTAAAACAACAAATCGATTTTGTTAAAGTCTGTCATCAAGCATCCATCCATGACATTTTTAATATCCAATCAAGCATTTGCCAATTCATCGTACATCAATGGTCCAACCAAATGTTTTACAAAAACAAAAATCTTGACCATGCGGTCTCACACCTTGAGCAAGCACTGGGTCTTGGCTTAAGTGCTTGCATTGCAGGCAATAAAATTCAACTTCCGTTTCGATTGCAAGCGCAAAAACAAAGTTCATTTTTAAAAAATCCACACAGCATGATGCATGAAAAGTTGTTTTTGTATTACGCTTCATGCCAGCGCTTTGACTTGATTTTATCTAACTTTTCTAAGCCTTACAGCCCCAACATGATTTTATTGTTTGCACTGGCCGTCAGCCATGTAAAAGGAAAAGAAGCCGCCCTTGAAGTTTTAACTGATCATGAGGTAAACGAACCATTGGCAAAGTTGTATTTTTTGAATCAAAAATAAATC